>NZ_JBAMDH010000038.1:0-60498 GCF_036961685.1 Massilia sp. DD77 | reverse complement strand
TGCCGAAGAGCTAACACTCCGTTTCACGACAAGGTGTCGTAATGTTTCAGGCCCCCGCAAGCGGCCTGAATGGTGCTACTCTTCACGCGCTCCCTGCACAGCAGTACGCAGCGGGCGCCCCGCTTTTTTTCTGTTACAGGGCCGAATACGATGATGAAAACGAAAATCGCGCTGGCAGTGCTGCTGGCGAGTTTCGCACTGGCGCCGGCCAGCGCCAAGACCACCAAGCCCGCCAAGGGCAAGGCGAAAACCACGAAAGTCGTCAAGGCGAAGAGCGCCGACAAGCGCAAGAAGGCGCCGGTGAAGAAAGCCGCCGTCGCCGGCGCCGCAGCGGCGGCAGCCACCGCCGCCGGCGCCGCCCCAACGGCGCAAGCCTCCGCCTTCCGCCTCGACCGCCGCATGGAGACCCTCTCCATGCAGTTCCTGACCGCGCAGTGGCGCATGGACCCGGAAGGCGGCATCTACGTCGGCAAGTTCGACCAGGCCGCCAGCCTCACCCTCCCCGACGACGCCACCCGCGCCAGGAAACTGGCCTTCGCCAGCGAGTGGCTGGAAAAATTCGGCAAGCTCGATCCCAAGCAGCTGTCGCCGCGCCACCGCACCGACCTGGCGCTCCTGGTCAACAAGCTGGAAAAGGACCGCTGGAACCTCGGCACCTGGCGCGAGTACCAGTGGAATCCGTCGCTGTACAACATCGCACAGCCGCTCGACCTGATCCTCAACACCGAGTATGCGGCCAAGCCGCAGCGCCTGCGCACCATCCTCAAGCGCCTGGCCAACGTGCCGGCCTACTACCAGGCCGCGCAAGCCTCGATCACCAAGCCGACCGTCGAGCACACCCAGCTCGCCATCGCCCAGGCGCCGGGCACCATCGCGGTGCTGGCGGACCTCGGCAAGGCGGCACAGGAATCGACCCTGAGCGCGCAGGAAAAGGCGATCTTCGCCCAGCGCATCGCCAACGCCGGCACCGCGGTGCTGGGCTACGTGGACTTCCTGACCCAGCTCGAGAAAAACCTGCACGTCTCCAAGGATGCGCGCCCCTTCCGCGCCGGGAAGGACCTGTACGAGCAGAAGTTCGCGCTCGAGATCCAGTCGTCCAGCAGCGCCGAGCAGACCTACCGCAAGGCCCTGGCCACGCGCGAGGAACTGCTGGCGCGCATGGACGCGATCTCGGACGAGCTGTGGCCACGCTACATGGCCGGCGTGAACAAGCCGCGCGAGCGCTTCCAGAAGATCGGCATGATGATCGACAAGCTCTCCGCCCGCCACGTCGCGCGCGAGAACTTCTTCCCCGAGATCCGCCGCCAGATCCCGCTGCTGCAGGACTGGGTCATCAAGAACGACCTCCTCACGCTCGACCCCGACAAGCCGCTCGAAGTGCGCGAAACCCCGATGTACCAGCGCGGCGTGGCCGGCGCCAGCATCGATGCGCCGGGCCCTTACCGTCCGAAGGACAAGACGTACTACAACGTCACGCCGATGGACAACCTCACGCCGGAACAGGCCGAGAGCAGCCTGCGCGAGTACAACGAGTGGATCCTGCAGATCCTGAACATCCATGAAGCGATTCCCGGCCACTACGCCCAGCTGGTCCACGCCAACAAGTCGCCTTCGCTGATCAAGTCGCTGTTCGGGAACGGCGCCATGGTCGAGGGCTGGGCCGTGTACGGCGAGCGCATGATGCTGGAATCGGGCTACGGCGGCAACGCACCCGAGATGTGGCTGATGTACTCGAAGTGGAACCTGCGCAGCGTGACCAACACCATCCTCGACTACAGCGTGCACGTGCTGGGCATGGGACAGAACGAGGCGATCGACCTGCTGACGCGCCAGGCCTTCCAGACGCGCCAGGAAGCCGACGAAAAATGGCGTCGCGTGACCCTGAGCTCGGTGCAGCTGACCAGCTACTACAGCGGCTACGAGCAGATCGTGGAACTGCGCGAGCGCCGCAAGCAGCAGCTGGGCGAGCGCTTCAAGCTGAAGGAATTCCACGACCAGTTCCTCAGCTACGGCAACGCGCCGGTCAAGATGATCGGGGAACTGATGCAGTAAATTCGCTGTGCAAATGCGCACAAGCGGCGTGCCTGCACGCCCAGCTTGTGCGCGCCACTCCAGCCGCATAATGCTTGCAGAGGCCGCTTCGAGCGGCCCACCACGACAACACAGCTGGAGACCATCCTCATGACCCTCATCACTTCGCCGTCGTCCTAGCGCGCGGGCAGCCAGTCTTTTCCTGTTTGTCATCCCAAGCCGGGCGTGCGCCGGCGTGATCGCTCACGCCTGTCCGCCCGGTTCCGCAGTCTCACGCAATGAACGGAGGCTTCAATGGCATTACGCATGAATCGGGCGGCAGCCGCCGCCTGCCTGGCAGTATGCGCATCGTGGACACCCGTCCAGGCCCAGGTCCAGGCCGGACCGGGAAGCTGGAGCGCCAACCAGGCCTGGGCGACCGACACCACCAACGGCGGCGCCCTCACCGGCTACTACTACTGGCCCGCGACCCAGCCAGTCCTGGACGGCAAGCGCGCGCTGGTGCTGGTGCTGCACGGCTGCGCCCAGACGGCAGGCAACGACGTCATCGATGGCGCCAGCGACAAGGGCTACAACTGGAAGGCGGCGGCCGACCAGTACGGGGCGGTGATCCTGGCGCCCAACGCCACCGGCAACCTGTACTCCGCCCATTGCTGGGACTGGGCCGCCGCCAACCGCAGCCGCGGCTACGGCCACAACGCGGTGCTGCTCGACCTGGTCAACCGCTTCGTCAGCAACCCGCAGTATGCGATCGACCCCAAGCAGGTCTACGTCACCGGCCTGTCCTCGGGGGGCGCCAAGACCATGGTGCTGGGCTGCGTGGCGCCCGACATCTTCGCCGGCATCGGCATCAATGCGGGACCGGCGCCCACCGTGTCGACTTCGCAGATCTCGATGGTCCCCTCGGGCACGACCGCGGCCAGCGTGGCCAGCAACTGCAGCGCGTGGGCGGGGAGCAATGCCGGCCACTTCTCGACCCAGATCGCCAGCGTCATCTGGGGCGCCAGCGACTACACGGTGGCCCAGGCCTACGGCCCGCTCGACGCGGCTGCCATGCGCCAGGTCTACGGCGGCGCCTACACCAAGGGCGCGACCGCCACGGTGCCGACCGGCGGCAGCAACACGCCTTACCTGGACGCGAACGGCAAGCTGCGCACCTCCGAGATCGCGGTATCCGGCCTGGCCCACGCCTGGCCGGCCGGCAGCGGTGGTCAGAACAGCAACTACGTCAACGCGAGCACGGTGAACTATCCGTCCTTCGTGATGGATTTCTGGTTCAAGAACAACCTGCGCGTGGCGCGCGCGCCCGCGCCGGCCATGAGTGCGTGCAGCGCCAGCGTGTCGGGATCGACGGTGACGGTGAATGGCGCGGCCACGGTGGCCGGCGGCTCGGTCGCCAGCTACCGGGTGGTGCTCAGCGGGCCTTCGCCGGTGGACGATGCCGCGGCCGGCAGCGGCGCCAGCTTCAGCAAGGCCTACGGCGCGCGCGCCGACGGCTATTACACGGGCAGCGTCACGGCCACCGGCGGCACGGGCCAGGTGTCGGCGGCCTGCGCGATTCCGCAATTCCTGGTCGGCACGGCGCCGGCGCTGCAGCCGCCCGCCGGCCTGGCAGTCGGGGCGCGGACGGCGAACAGCATCGCCTTGTCATGGAATGCGGCCGGCGGGGCGACTGGCTATAACGTCTACCGCAATGGAACGAAGGTGAATGCCTCGGCGCTGACCGCGACCGGCTATACGGATACCGGGCTGGCGGCGTCGACGAGCTATACCTATCAGGTGTCGGCGCTGGGGAATGGCGTGGAAAGCGCGCTGTCGGGGGCGGTGAGCGCGAGCACGACGTCCGGCTTCGCCTGTTCGGTGACGACGGCCAGCAATTACGCGCACGTGCAGGCCGGACGGGCGCATAACAGTGGCGGCTATGCGCTGGCGAACGGGTCGAACCAGAATATGGGGTTGAACAATACCTTCTATACGACGACCCTGGCGCAGACGGCGGCGGGGTATTACGTGATTGGGAACTGCCCGTAACGGTCTTATTCCCGGGCCCTCGGCACGTCGTCCCCGCGCAGGCGGGGATCCAAGTTTTCCGCGTACCAGTGGCCTATGCATCAGCTAGCCATACGCAACGAACTTGGGTCCCCGCCTTCGGGGATGAGGCTGGGAGCGTCGAGGTGAGGTTTAGACCGTCTCTTCCGGCCGCCGTGTCGCCCTGACGAACACCGGCGCCAGCAGCAAGCCCAGCTCGTACAGCAGGCACATCGGAATCGCCAGCGCCAGCTGGCTGACCACGTCGGGCGGTGTGACGATGGCGGCGATGACGAAGGCGCCGACGATCACGTAGGAGCGGATCTCGCGCAGCTTCTGCAGGCTGACGATGTTCATGCGCACCAGGATCACGACCACCACCGGCACTTCGAAGGTGACGCCGAAGGCCAGGCACATCGACATCACGAAGTCGAGATAGTTTTCGATGTCCGGCGTCACCGCGATCGACTGCGGCGCGAACTCGCCGATGAAGTGGAACACACGGCCGAACACGAAGAAGTAGCAGAAGGCCACGCCGGCGATGAACAGCAGCGAGGACGAGACCACCAGCGGCAGCACCAGGCGTTTTTCGTGGGCGTACAGGCCGGGCGCGATGAAGGCCCAGGCCTGGTAGAACACCCAGGGCAGCGCCAGGATGAAGGCCAGCAGCAGCGTGACCTTCATCGGCACCAGGAAAGGCGAGATCACGCCGGTGGCGATCATCTTGGAGCCGACCGGCAGCGATGCGATCATCGGTGCGGCAATGAGGTCGTAGATGTGCGAAGGCCCCGGCCACAGCATCAGCGCCGCGCACACGATCGCGACCCCGATCGAGGCCTTGACCAGGCGGTCCCGCAGCTCGACCAGGTGGGAGATGAAGGTTTCTTCGCCGGCGGCTTGCTCAGTCATCAGAAGAAGGAAGTATTGGATTTGGAACCCGGGCGGAACTTGCGCACCCGTGCGGCGCCCGACATCACATGGCGCTTGGTGCCATGGCGGTTCTTGTACCAGGCCGGCACGCTCGAAGTGCGCACCAGTTTCTTGCGGCGGAAGTCGCGCGCCTTGCGCTCGATGTCCTGCGGCGTGGCCGGCACGTTGAAGCCGGAATCATGGGCCGCGCGGCCGTCCCACAGCGCCTCGACCTCGTCGACGTGGCTGTGGACCGTGTGCTCGACCTCGTCCTTGAACGACTGCGCGCTCTCCTGCACTTCCTTGTGCAGGTTGCGCAGCTCGTCCAGCTCGATCTCGCGGCTGACTTCGGACTTCACGTCGTGCAGGTAGCGCTGGGCGCGCCCGTACAGGGTGCCCGCCATGCGCGCCACCTTCGGCAGCTTTTCAGGGCCGATCACGACCAGGGCGACGACGCCGATGATCGCGAGTTTGGACAGTCCGAGATCGATCATGGGACCCTGGAATTACGAACGGGTCTTGTCGCGGGCTTCCACGTCGATGGTCGTCTTGTCGGCGACCTGCTGCGGCTGGGTGGTGGAAGCGTTCGGGTTGGCGTTGGCCGCATTGGCCTTCTCTTCGTCACCCTTCACGCCGTCCTTGAAGCCCTTCACTGCTTTGCCGAGATCGGAACCGATATTGCCGATCTTCTTGGTGCCGAAAATCAGCATCACGACGACCAGGACAATGACCCAGTGCCAAATACTCATCGAACCCATGTTTGTCTCCTAGCAAGGCGCCAAGCGCCTGTAAATCGGGAATGCGTATATTTCAGTATACGCGATGTGGGGCTCTTGCCCCCATATAAAAGCTTAGAAGGGACTTAGGCGCTTGCTCACGTTCCCAGGCCGCGCCAGGGGCGCTTGCCGCCGTACATATGCAGGTGCAGGTGGTAGACCTCCTGTCCGCCATCCGGCCCGCTGTTGATCAGGGTCTTGAAGCCGCCGCTACGGCCGCCGTCGCCGTCGGTCTTTACCGCGACACCATGCTCCTCGGCAAGCCGAGGCGCCAGCGCCAGCATCTTGCCCAGCACGGCGGCATGCTCGGCGCTGCAGTCGGACAGGGTGGCCACGTGCTGCTTCGGGATCACCAGCAGGTGCACCGGCGCGGCCGGGTTGATGTCCTTGAAGGCGAGCAGGTCGTCGTCCTCGTAGACGACGGCGGCCGGGATCTGCTTGGCGACGATCTTGCAAAAAATGCAGTTATCCATCTTGTCTCCGGATGATTACAGTGCTTTCCGTTGGAAAACCCGACTATCCTACCAGCGCCGCATGACATCGGGATGACGATCTTGTCACCACATGCCGGCCGATGGATAGCGAGTGAGTACTGACTACTCTTTCCGGGCAGCTTTTTCGTCGAGTCCGGACAAGCCTTCGCGGCGCGCCAGTTCGTCCAGTACCTGCTGCGGCGTCAGGTTGAAGCGGGCCAGCAGCACCATCGAGTGGAACCACAGGTCGGCGCACTCGTACAAGACCTTGGTGGCGTCGCCGGAGACGCGCGCGTCCTTGGCGGCCATCACGGTCTCGGTGGCTTCCTCGCCGATCTTCTTGAGGATGGCGTCGTCGCCCTTGGCGAACAATTTGGCCACATAGGATTTGTCGGGGTCGCCGCCGTTTTCCAGCTTGCGCGATTCGATCACGGCCGCGACACGGGCCAGGGTAACGCTCATGAGGGTTTCTTATCCGCGGAATAAATGGTGTCGGGATCCTTCAGCACCGGCTCGGCCGTCTGCCAGTCGGCGCCGTCGAATTTCTGGAAGAAGCAGGAGTGGCGCCCGGTGTGGCAGGCAATGCCGCCCGCCTGCTCGATCTTGAGCAGCACCACGTCCTCGTCGCAGTCGAGGCGCATTTCCAGCACCTTCTGCACGTGGCCGGACTCTTCGCCCTTGTGCCACAGCTTCTTGCGCGAACGGCTCCAGTACACGGCCTCGCCCAGCTCGGCGGTCTTGGCCAGGGCGTCGCGGTTCATCCAGGCGAACATCAGGATGTCGCCGGTGGCGGCTTCCTGGGCGATCACCGGCACCAGGCCGTGTTCGTCCCAGCGCACCTTGTTCAGCCATTTTGCGTTGGTCGCCATGCTTACTCCAGCCTCATCGGGATGCCACGCTCGGCCATGTAGCGCTTGGCTTCGCCCACCGTGTGCTGCCCGTAGTGGAAGATGCTGGCCGCCAGCACCGCGTCGGCGTGGCCTTCCAGGATGCCGTCGGCCAGGTCTTGCAGGCCGCCGACGCCGCCGGAGGCGATCACGGAGATGCCGACCGCGTCCGAGACGGCGCGCGTCAGGCCCAGGTCGAAGCCGACCTTGGTGCCGTCGCGGTCCATCGAGGTGAGCAGCAGCTCGCCGGCGCCCAGGCTTTCCATCTTGCGCGCCCACTCGACGGCGTCGAGGCCGGTGGCGTTGCGCCCGCCATGGGTGAAGACTTCCCACTTGCCGGGCGCGACCTGCTTGGCGTCGATCGCCACCACGATGCACTGCGAGCCGTGCTTTTGCGAGGCGTCAAATACCAGCTGGGGGTTGGTGACGGCCGAGGTGTTCATGCTGACCTTGTCCGCGCCCGCATTCAGCAGGCGGCGCACGTCCTCGACCTTGCGCACCCCGCCGCCGACGGTCAGCGGAATGAAGACGGTCGAGGCCACGGCTTCGATGATCGGCAGGATCAGGTCGCGGCCGTCGCTCGAGGCGGTGATGTCGAGGAAGGTGATTTCGTCGGCGCCCTGCCCGTCATAGCGGCGTGCGATCTCGACCGGGTCGCCGGCATCGCGCAGCTCGGTGAAGTTGACGCCCTTGACCACACGGCCGCCGGTGACGTCGAGACAGGGGATGATGCGTTTTGCGAGCATATAAGTTGTAGCGTTAGCCTGGTTCCGTCGTTAGCGCCCGAACGTCATCCCCGCAAAGGCGGGGACCCAAGTTTGCTTGCAGATCGGTACTGCATCCCCGTTCACACTGGACAAGGGCATTGGGTCCCCGCCTTCGCGGGGATGACGTGCCAAGGCTGCGGACTGACGGTTAAGCGTCCGCGCCCTCAGTCAGTTCATCCGCACGCACCTGCGCCGAGGTCAGGTCCAGCGTGCCTTCATAAATCGAACGGCCGCAGATCACGCCTTCGATGCCTTCGTCCTGCACCGCGCACAGCGCTTCCACGTCGGCCAGGTTGTGCACGCCGCCCGAGGCGATGATCGGGATGCGCACGGCCTGGGCCAGCTTGACGGTGGCTTCGATGTTCACGCCGGCCATCATGCCGTCGCGGCCGATGTCGGTGTAGACGATCGATTCCACGCCGTAGCCTTCGAATTTCTTGGCCAGGTCGATGACCTCGTGGCCCGACATCTTGCTCCAGCCGTCGGTGGCGACCTTGCCGTCCTTGGCGTCCAGGCCGACGATGATGCTGCCCGGGAAGGCGCCGCAGGCGTCGTGCAGGAAGCCGGGGTTCTTTACCGCGGCGGTGCCGACGATGATGTAGGTGATGCCGTCGTCCAGGTAGCGCTCGATGGTGTCGAGGTCGCGGATGCCGCCGCCCAGCTGGACCGGGATCTCGTCCAGGTCGTTCTGGTCGGCGTATTCCTGCACCACTTGCAGGATCGACTTGATCGCCGCTTCGTTCTTGGGCTTGCCCGCGAACGCGCCGTTCAGGTCCACCAGGTGCAGCCGGCGCGCGCCTTTCTTGAGCCAGTGCAGCGCCATTTCGGCGGGATCTTCGGAAAACACGGTGGCGAGGTCCATATCGCCTTGTTTCAGGCGAACGCAGTGACCGTCTTTCAGGTCGATGGCGGGGATCAGCAGCATGATGGTGGTCGTTTGGTTGACGGGGTTGAACGGAAGTTCAAGGATTCCAGTGGATGAAATTGCGGTACAGGCGCAGCCCTGCGGCCGCGCTCTTTTCGGGGTGGAACTGGGTGGCGACGAGATTGTCGCGCGCCACCGCGCAGCAGTAGGGCGCGCCGTAGTCGGCTTCGCCTATGGTGTCGAGCGGGTCGCCCGGCGCCGCATAGTAACTGTGCACGAAATAGAAATAGCTGTTGTCGGCCACGCCTTCCCACAGCGGGTGGGCGCGGGTCTGGCGCACGCGGTTCCAGCCCATCTGCGGGACCTTGAAGCGCGAGCCGTCCGCCTGCAGCTTGCCGTCGAGCTGGAAGCGCACCACCTTGCCGGGCAGCAGGCCCAGGCCGGGGGTGCCCTCGTTTTCCTCGCTCGCGTCGAACAGCATCTGCTCGCCCACGCACACGCCCATGACCGGCTTGTTCTTCACGGCGCGCAGCAGGGCTTCCTCGGCGCCGGATTCACGCAGGCTGTTCATGCAGTCGCGCATCGCGCCCTGGCCGGGCAGGACGATGCGGTCGGCCGCGTCGATGTCGGCCGCCTTGCTCGAGACCAGCACTTCGGCCTCCGGCGCGGCCGCGCGCAGGGCCTGCGCCACCGAGCGCAGGTTGCCGAGGCCGTCCACCACCACAATCTTGGTCGTCATGGTGTGGGCCTCAGAGGCTGCCTTTGGTCGAAGGAATGATGCCGGCGGCGCGCTCGTCCAGCTCGGTGGCCATGCGCAGGGCGCGGCCGAAGGCCTTGAACACGGTTTCGCACTGGTGGTGGGCGTTCACGCCGCGCAGGTTGTCGATGTGCAGGGTCACGCCGGCGTGGTTGACGAAGCCGCGGAAGAATTCGCCCGTCAGGTCGACGTCGAAGGTGCCGATCATGGCGCGCGTGAACGGGATGTGCATTTCCAGGCCCGGACGGCCGGAAAAATCGATCACCACGCGCGACAGCGCTTCGTCCAGCGGCACATAGGAATGACCGTAGCGGCGGATGCCCTTCTTGTCGCCCACGGCCTTGGCCACCGCCATGCCGAGGGTGATGCCGGTGTCCTCGACGGTATGGTGCGCATCGATGTGCAGGTCGCCGACGGCTTCGACCTCGAGGTCGATCATGCCGTGGCGCGCGATCTGGTCCAGCATATGGTCGAGGAAGGGAACGCCAGTGTTCAGCTTCTGGCGGCCGGTGCCGTCGAGATTGATCGCGACGCGGATCTGCGTCTCGTTGGTGTTGCGCGTGATGTCGGCGGTGCGGGTCATTGCAGGGTGCTCGTCAGTCGGCCTTCTCCCCTTGGGGAGAGACCGGTTACAGGGACGCTTTCAGGGCAGTCAGGAATTGGATGTTTTCTTCCGGGGTGCTGACCGTAACGCGGATGCAGTTCGTCAGCAGCTTATGCATTTTACTCAAATTTTTGATCAGGACCTTCTCGGCATGGAGACGGGCGCAGACGGCGTCGGCGTCCGGTACCCGCAGCGCGATGAAATTCGCGGCGGACGGGAAGACTTCGACACCCGGCAGGGCCGCCAGTTCGCTCGCCAAACGGCTGCGCTCGGCATTGATGCTCTCGGCCTGGCGGTCCAGGATCTCCAGGTGGTCGAGCGCGAACTCGGCCGCCACCTGGGTCAGCACGTTGACGTTGTAGGGCGGACGCACTTTTTCGAACTCGGCCAGCAGCTCGGCATTGCCGGACAGATAGCCCAGGCGGATGCCGGCCAGGCCCAGCTTGGACAGGGTGCGCATCACCACCAGGTTGGGGAAGTCCGGCAGGCGGCCCATGAAGCTTTTCTGGGCGAAAGGCTGGTAGGCCTCGTCGACCACGGCAATGCCCTTGTCGCCCAGGGCGCGGATCACCGCTTCCATGTCGGCGTCGTCGAACAGGTTGCCGGTCGGGTTGTTCGGGTAGGCCAGGAACACCAGCGACGGCTGGTGCTGCTCGATGGCGGCCAGCATGGCTTCGCGGTCGAGCGAGAAATCGGCCTTCACCGGCACGCCGACGAAGTCCGCCCCGGCGAACTGGGCCGAGCGCGAGAACATCACGAAGGCCGGCACCGGGGCCATGACCACGGCCCGTCGCATGTCAGCGCCATTCGCTTGCCGTGCGACGGCGGTGGCCATGATCGCAATCAACTCGTCCGAGCCGTTGCCGAGCAGGACATCATAGCCGGCGGGCACGCCCAGCTTGGCGCAGATCTTGTTCTTGATGGTACGGTAGGACGCTACCGGATAACGGTTCAGGGCCGCGTCGGCCAGGCGCGCGCCCAGCTCGGCGCGCAAGCCTTCCGGCAGCGCGTAGGGATTCTCCATCGCGTCGAGCTTGATGTAGCCGCTGGCGTCCGGCACATGGTAGCTGCCGATCGCCCGCACGTCCGCACGGATGGTGTTCTCGATCAGCTTGTCGATGGCGCTCATGGATTTCCTTCAGAAGTGATGGCAATGGCCCCCTTGGCCGCCGCCTTGCGTTTTTTGGCTGCCGCCTTGGCCGCCAGGGGCACCTCGGGCGCCGCCAGGCGGGCCTGGATGATCTCGCAATAGGCCGGGTTCAGCTCGAAGCCGGTAAACCGGCGCCCCAGGCGCTGGGCCGCGATGGCCGTGGTGCCGCTGCCCATGAAGGGATCGAGCACCACGCCGCCCGGCGGGCAGGAGGCCTTGACCATGCGCTCGATGATCTCGAGCGGCTTCTGGGTCGGGTGGTCGGCGCGCTCCGGGTGTTCGCGGTGCAGGCGCGATACGCTCCACACGTCCTTCGGGTTGTAGCCGACTTCCAGCCACTTGGCCCCCACGAAGATCGAACGCGAACGGGCCTTCTTGGTCTCGGCGTCGTAGGGAATGCGCACCGCGTCCAGGTCGAAGTAATAATCCTTGCGGTTCACGAAGAAGCCGATGGTGTCGTGCACCGAGCTGAAGCTGCGCACGCTGCCGCCCATCGAGGGCACGCGGCGGTCCCAGATGATCTCGTTCATCATCGTCATGCGTTTCTTCAGCATCACGAAGATCTCGGGCGCAAAGCGCCAGGTCAGGAAGATGTACAGGCTGCCGTTGGCCTTCAGCTTGGGCAGCACGGCGGCGATCCACTGCTCGGTCCAGGCCAGGTAGGCTTCGACGCTCTGCTGGTCGGAAGCGTTGCCGTAGTCCTTGCCGAGGTTGTAGGGCGGGTCGGTCAGGACCAGGTCGATGGACGCATCCGGGATGCGCGCGAGTCCTTCGAGCGCATCCTCGCAGAAGACCTGGTCGACCCAGTCCGTCATGACGATTTGATCCTTAAAGGTTGGAGCCTAAATTCGGCGCTCCTGGCGTGCGCCTGCAGGCCTTCGCCATAGGCCAGTTCGGCCGCCACCTTGCCCAGGGTTTGCGCGCCCTGCTCGCTCACCTGGATGATGGACGAGCGCTTCTGGAAGTCGTACACGCCCAGCGGCGAGGAGAAGCGCGCCGTGCGCGAGGTCGGCAGCACGTGGTTCGGGCCGCAGCAGTAGTCGCCCAAGGACTCCGACGAGAAGCGGCCCAGGAACATGGCGCCGGCGTGGCGGATTTTATCGGCCCAGCGCATCGGCTCCTCGGCCGAGATTTCCAGGTGCTCGGCGGCGATGGCGTTGGCGATCGCGCAGGCTTCCTCCATGTCGCGCACCTTGACCAGGGCGCCGCGGTCAGTCAGCGAGGTCGTGATGGTTTCATGACGCGGCATGGTCGGCAGCAGCTTGTGGATGCTCTGCTCCACCTTGGCGATGTAATCGGCATCCGGGCACAGCAGGATGGCTTGCGCCAGCTCGTCGTGTTCGGCCTGCGAGAACAGGTCCATCGCCACCCAGTCCGGATCGGTCGTGCCGTCGCACAGCACCAGGATCTCGGAGGGCCCTGCGATCATGTCGATGCCCACGGTGCCGAACACGCGGCGCTTGGCCGAGGCGACGAAGGCATTGCCCGGGCCGACGATCTTGTCGACGGGCGGGATGGTCGCGGTGCCGTAGGCCAGGGCGCCGACGGCCTGGGCGCCGCCGATGGTGATCACGCGGGTCACGCCGGCGATCGCGGCGGCAGCCAGCACCATGCGGTTCTTCACGCCGTCCGGGGTCGGGACCACCATGACGATCTCTTTCACCCCCGCGACCTGTGCCGGAATCGCGTTCATCAGCACCGACGAGGGATAGGTGGCCTTGCCGCCCGGGACATAGATGCCGACGCGGTCGAGCGGGGTCACACGCTGGCCCAGCACGGTGCCGTCAGGCTCGGTGAAGGTAAAACCGTTCAGTTCCTGTTTCTGGCGCTCGTGGAATACGCGGATGCGTTCGGCGGCGGTGCGCAGCGCGGCGCGCTGGGCTTCGGGAATCGCGGCCAGGGCCGCGTCGAGTTCCGCCTGCGCGACGTCGAAGGCGGCGATCGAGGATGCGCCGCCGTTCGGGATCCGGTCGAACTTGTTGGTGTACTCCAGCACGGCGGCGTCGCCGCGCTTCCGGACATCCGCAAGAATCGCCGCGACCGCCGTTTCGATGGCGTCATCGGTCTCCGCCTCGAACGCCAGCAGTGCGTCCAGGGTGGGCTTGAAATCGGGAGCGGTGGAATCGAGCTTGCGGATCTGTACTGCCATGGTCAGCCTTGTTGAGCGGTGGCGCGCTGGAACGCGTCGAGGATGGGTTGCAGGCGCTCGCGCTTGAGCTTGAGCGCGGCCTGGTTGACCACCAGGCGCGAGGAGATGTCCATGATCTTTTCGACTTCGACCAGGTTGTTGGCGCGCAGGGTGCCGCCGGTCGAGACCACGTCGACGATGGCGTCCGACAGGCCGACCAGCGGCGCCAGCTCCATCGAGCCGTACAGCTTGATCAGGTCGACGTGCACGCCCTTGCTTGCAAAGTGCTCGCGCGCGGTGTTGACGAACTTGGTCGCCACGCGCAGGCGCGCGCCCTGGCGCACCGCGGTCTCGTAGTCGAAGCCGGCGTTCACCGCGACCGACATGCGGCACTTGGCGATCTGCAGGTCGATCGGCTGGTACAGGCCTTCGCCGCCATGCTCGAGCAGCACGTCCTTGCCGGCCACGCCGAAGTCGGCGGCGCCGTGCTGGACATAGGTCGGCACGTCGCTGGCGCGCACGATCAGCACGCGCACGCCGGGGTCGTTGGTCGGCAGGATCAGCTTGCGCGAGGTCTCGGGGTTTTCCAGCACCTCGATGCCCGCCGCGGCGAGCAGCGGCAGGGTGTCTTCGAAGATGCGGCCCTTGGACAGCGCCAGGATCAGGCCGGAACTCGTGTTTTGACTGTTCGGATTCATGCTCACTTGATACGGACGATGTCGGCGCCCACGGCCGACAGCTTCACTTCCATGCGGTCGTAGCCGCGGTCCAGGTGGTAGATGCGGTCCACCAGGGTCGTGCCTTCGGCCGCCATGCCGGCGATGACCAGGGACGCCGAGGCGCGCAGATCGGTCGCCATCACGGGCGCGCCCACCAGGCGGTCCACGCCTTTGATGAAGGCGGTATTGCCTTCGGTGTGGATCGAGGCGCCCAGGCGGTTCATCTCCTGCACGTGCATGAAGCGGTTCTCGAAAATCGTCTCGGTCACGCGGCTCGGGCCCGAGGCGATGGTGTTCACGGCCATGAACTGGGCCTGCATGTCGGTCGGGAAGCCGGGATACTCCGTGGTGCGGAAGGACACCGGGTTCGGACGGCCGTCCATGCGCGCACGGATGGTGTTGCCCGACACGGTGAGCTGCAGGCCCATCTCGCGCAGCTTGTCGAGGGCGACGTCGAAGATGTCGGTGCGGGTGTTGGTCAGGACGATATCGCCGCCGGTGGCCGCGACCGCGCACAGGAAGGTGGCGGCTTCGATGCGGTCGGAGATGACGGCGTGTTCGGCGCCGTGCAGCTCGGCCACGCCCTGGATCACCAGGCGATCGGTGCCGATGCCGTCGATCTTGGCGCCCATGGACACCAGGAGGTTGGCCAGGTCGGTCACTTCCGGCTCGCGCGCGGCGTTTTCGAGCACGGTCTCGCCTTGGGCCAGGGTGGCGGCCATCAGCAGGTTCTCGGTACCGGTGACGGTGATCATATCGGTGTGGATGCGCGCGCCCTGCAGCTTGTTGGGCGCCTTGGCGTAGATGTAGCCGCCTTCGATCGTGATCTCGGCGCCCATCTGGCGCAGGCCCTTGATGTGCTGGTCGACCGGGCGCGAACCGATGGCGCAGCCGCCCGGCAGCGAGACCTTGGCTTCGCCGAAGCGCGCCAGCAGGGGACCGAGCACCAGGATCGAGGCGCGCATGGTCTTGACCAGCTCATACGGCGCTTCGAGCGAGGTGATGTTGGCGCCGTTCAGGGTGACGTTCTCGTCGTCCTGGTCGACCTTGAGGCCGGTCTGCTCGAGCAGGCGCAGCATGGTGCGCACGTCGTGCAGGCGCGGCACGTTCGACAGGCGCACGTCGCCCGCAGTAAGCAGGCCGGCGCACAGGATGGGCAGGGCCGCGTTCTTGGCGCCCGATACCGGAATCTCGCCGTTCAGGCGCTTGCCGCCAACGATCTGGAGCTTGTCCATGCTTAGCCTCCGAATTCTTCAGGGGTCAGGGTTTTCATCGACAGCGCGTGGATTTCCTCGCGCATGCGGTCGCCGAGCGCGGCATACACCAGCTGGTGGCGCTGGATCGGGCGCTTGCCGGCGAAGGCAGGCGACACGATCACGGCCGTGAAATGGCGGCCGTCGCCTTCGACCTGCAAATGGGTGCATTCGAGGCCGGCGCTGATGTAGCTGTGGATCAGTTCTGGTGTGGTTTCCACGACAAACTCCAATAGATTCTTTATTTTAATGGCGCAGCTTGTAGCCACGCTGAAGCAGGTTGATCGCCATTGCCGCCAGCACCGCGAAGAACACGGCGACGATGGCCAGGCTGGTCCAGGGCGAGACGTCGGACTTGCCGAAGAAACCGTAGCGGAACCCGTCAATCATATAAAAGAACGGGTTGAAATGCGAGACGGCGAGCCAGAAGGGCGGCAGTTTTTGAATGGAATAGAACACGCCGGCCAGGAAGGTCGCCGGCATGATCAGGAAGTTCTGGAAAGCGGCCAGCTGGTCGAATTTCTCGGCCCAGATGCCGGCGATCACGCCCATGGTGCCCAGGATGGCCGCGCCCAGGAAGGCGAACACGACGATCCATAGCGGCGCCACGAAGTCGAGGTGGGCGAACCAGGCGGTGACCAGGAAGACGCCGGCGCCGACCGCGATCCCGCGCAGCACCGAGGCCAGCACATAGGCCGACAGGATCTCCGCATGCGACAGCGGCGGCAGCAGGATGAAGACCAGGTTGCCGGTGATCTTGGACTGGATCAGGGACGAGGACGAGTTGGCGAAGGCGTTCTGCAGCACGCTCATCATCACCAGGCCCGGGATCAGGAAGGCGGTATAGGACACGCCCTCGAGCATCTCGATCCGGCCGTCGAGCACGTGGCCGAAGATCAGAAGGTAGAGCATGGCGGTGACGATCGGCGCCGCCACGGTCTGGGTCGCGACTTTCCAGAAGCGCAGCGACTCCTTGTAGAACAGGGTGCGGAAGCCCACGGAGAACAGGTTCATTGCTTTCCCTCCTCCATGATCTGGATGAAGATGTCTTCCAGGTCGGCCTGCTCGAGCTGCATCTCGTCGATCACGGCGCCCGACTCGCGCAGGCGCGCCAGGATGGGTTCCACCTCGGCGTAGTCGTTCACGCGCAAAGTGAAGGTGTTGCCACCCCGGTTGCCGTTATTGTGTTCGTCGTGCGAGACCAGGTGGCGCAGGCCTTCCGGCAGCGCGCCGCTCTTGAGGTGCACCACCAGCTGCGACCCCGACACGCGGCGCAGCAGGTTCGGCATGGTGTCCAGCGCCACCACCTGGCCCAGCTTGAGCATGGCCACGCGCTGGCACATGGCCTGGGCTTCCTCAAGGTAGTGGGTGGTCAGGACCACGGTGTGGCCTTCGCGGTTCAGGCGCGCGATGAACTTCCACAGGGTCTGGCGCAGCTCCACGTCGACGCCGGCGGTCGGTTCGTCGAGCACGATCACGGGCGGCTTGTGCACCAGGGCCTGGGCCACCAGCACGCGCCGCTTCATGCCGCCGGACAGGGCGCGCATGTTGACGTCGGCCTTGTTGGTCAGGTCGAGGTTGTGCATCACCTCGTCGATCCAGGCATCGTTGTTCCTGATCCCGAAGTAGCCGGACTGCAGGCGCAGGGTCTCGCGCACCGTGAAGAAGGGATCGAACACCAGCTCCTGCGGCACCACGCCCAGGCGGATGCGCGCTTCGCGGAAGTCGCTCACCACGTCATGGCCATGCACGCGCACGCTGCCCGCGTCGGGACGGATCAGGCCTGCGATGGTGGAAATCAGGGTGGTCTTGCCGGCGCCGTTGGGGCCGAGGAGGCCGAAGAACTCGCCTTCCTCGATATTCAGGGAAACGCCCTTGAGGGCCTTGAAGCCCTTGTAGCTTTTCTCGACGTTGCTGATCTGGATCGCTGTCATTCTTGTTGGGAGGCGCGGACGCGCTGGGACGGTGCGGGGAAACAGCCCATTATAGGTGAATTCGCAATGTCAAGAGCGCCAGGGGGAATTTCGGTACGGGCGATACGGCGGGAGGGTTGGCGGCATGGCCGCCAACCCTCCCGCGAAGCGACAAACAAAAACGGCGGGCCGCAGCCCGCCGTGTATCAGTCTTGCGGCAGCAGCGAATCGACCCCGTAGAGGATTGCGAGCTTGTGGACGTTGTCCGGCATGTTGATGAAGCGCAGGCGCTGGCCGGCTGCCTGCGCGCGGCGCTGCCAGGCCAGCAGCATCGCCACGCCCGAGGAATCGGCGGCCTGGATGCCGGCCAGGTCGAACACGGTCTCGCCGGCCTGGATCGCCTGCGCGCCCTGCTCCAGCGCCGCGCGCGCGGTCTGGAAGGTCAGTGCCTCGAGCGTGAGCATCGCGTTCGCCTCGGCCATTATTTCGGCGCCTTCAGCGGCTTGGACGCCAGCTGCGCGTTGCGATCGGCCAGGGTCTTGATCAGGCCGTCGATGCCGCCCTTGTTGATCTGGCTGGTGAAGGTGCTCTTGTAGGTCTCGACCAGCCAGGCGCCCATCACGTTCAGGTCATAGATCTTCCAGCCCTGCGCGCCCTTGGCGACGCGGTAGTTCAGGGTGATCGGCTCGCCGCGGGCGACGTTCACCTGCGAACGCACTTCGACGTCGGTGGCGCCGGCTTCCGCGCGCAGCGGCTTGAATTCGACGGTCTGGTTATCCACCTGCGACAGTGCGCCGGCATAGGTGTAGACCAGCAAGGTGCGGAACTCTTCCGACAGGCGCTTTTGCTGTTCCGGGGTGGCCTGGCGCCAGAAGCGGCCGGCCGCCTGCATGGTCATTTTTTCGGAATCGACGTGCGGCAGGATCTTGGTGTTCACCAGGCCCATGATCTTGTTGCGGTTGCCGGCCTGGATTTCCTTGTCGGCCTTGACCGAATCGAGGATCTCGGTGCTGATGCGCTTGACGAAGACGTCCGGCGCTTCGGCGCTGGCGGGAGCGGCGGCAAGCGCGCTGGTGGCGAAGGCGACGCTGGCGGTCGCGGTGGCGATGAACTGGATGAATGGCTTCATGTATGGCTTTCCTTATCGATGGGGCCCGCCGTGCTCAGCCGGGGGGCTTTCCCTGTTAACTCTTTCTGGCGCCATCGGATGACACCAGTGTGTAAGGACTTGTTACTTCGTCGGCGTCTCGCTGGCCTTGCCCGCCGGATCGGCAGCCGGCTCGGCATTGCTGGTCGCCGCGTCGGCCGCAGCCGGCGCCTCGGCCGCATTCGACGCCTCGGCCTCGTCCGCTTGACGCGGCACATTGCCGTCGTAGACCTGGCTCTGGCGGCGCTGCATGTAGCCGTCGCGGATGAACTCGTAGCGGTCCAGGGCGGCGTCTTCCAGCAGGCTGGTGGCGTCGAGCAGGCTGGCGCGCTTGTCGACCACGCGCACGGCGGCACCGATGTTGCGCCAGTTGGCCGGTTCCTTGTACTTCCAGATATCGCCGCCGAAATCGGCCGGCAGGGCGGCGGTGTCACGCACCGTAGATGGGCCCAGCAGCGGCAACATCAAGTAGGGACCGCTCGGCACGCCCCACACGCCCAGGGTCTGGCCGAAATCCTCGTTATGCTTCGGAATGCCGGCTTCGGAGGCGATATCGAGCAGGCCCAGGATGCCGAAGGTCGAATTGACGGCGAAGCGGGTGACGTCGCCCATGCCGGCCTCGCCCTTACCTTGCAGCAAGTTGTTCACGGCGCTCCAGGCGTCCGACAAGTTGCCGAAGAAATTGCCCACGCCGGTCTGCACGAAGCTCGGCGTGACGTTCTTGTAGGCGGTGGCGGTCGGCTTGAGCACGGTGCGGTCGACCGCATCGTTGAAACTGAACACGGCGCGGTTATAGCCTTCGAGCGGGTCCTGCGGATTGGTCGCGGTCGAGGCGCAGCCGGAGAGCACCAGGGCTGCCGCGACGGCGGCAAACACGGGAGCGCGGCGGGCGGTACGGGAAACGTGGGTCATTCGCTACCTTCCTTTCCTTCAGCGGCCTTGCTATAGATGAATTGGTTGATCAGGTCTTCCAGCACCGCAGCCGACTGGGTGCGGTTGATGCGGTCGCCGTCGACCAGGTTCTGGGTATCGCCACCCGGCTCGATGCCGATGTACTGCTCGCCCAGCAGGCCGGCGGTCAGGATCTTCAGCGAGCTGTCCTTCGGGAATTTATAGGAAGGCTCGAGATCGAGGCGCACCAGGGCCTGGTAAGTCTTGTCGTCGAAGCTGATTTCGCCCACGCGGCCGACCACCACGCCCGCGCTCTTGACCGGCGCCTGCGGCTTGAGGCCGCCGATGTTGTCGAACTTGCCGGTCACGGCATAGGTCTTGCTGAACGAAATCGTGCTCATGTTGCCTGCCTTCAGGGCCAGGAACAGCAGCGAGGCCAGGCCAAGGAGAACGAACAGGCCGACCCAGACGTCGATAGTTTTGCGATGCATGTGAATACCTTACGAACCTAAGTTGTGAATTCTTTACTTGTTGAACATCAGGGCGGTCATGATGAAGTCCAGCCCCCAGACCATCAGCGATGCGATCACGACGGTGCGCGTGGTGGCGCGCGAGACGTCTTCCGGCGTCGGCTGGGCCTGGTAGCCCTGGAACAAGGCCGTAAAGGTCACTGCCACGCCAAAGATAAAGCTCTTCAGCACACCGTTCAGTACGTCAGCTCGCACATCGACGCCGGATTGCATCTGCGACCAGAACGCGCCTTCGTCCACGCCGATCAGCTGCACGCCGACCAGGTAGCCGCCCAGCACGCCCACCGCCGAGAACACCGCGGCCAGCACCGGCATGGCGATCACGCCGGCCCAGAAGCGCGGCGCCAGCACGCGCTGCACCGGGTTGATCGCCATCATTTCCATGGCGGAAAGTTGCTCACCCGCCTTCATCAGGCCGATCTGGGCCGTGAGCGAAGTGCCGGCACGGCCGGCGAACAGCAGGGCCGTCACCACCGGTCCCAGTTCGCGGGTCAGCGCCAGCGCCACCACCTGGCCCAGCTTCTGCTCGGCGCCGTACTGGTTCAGGGTGTAGTAGCCCTGCAGGCCCAGCACCATGCCGACGAACAGGCCGGACACGACGATCAGCACCAGCGAATAGTTGCCGATGAAGTGGACTTGCTCCGAGATCAGGGCCGGGCGGCGGAAGGCGCCCGGCGACACGCCCAGCAAATTGAAGAAGGCGCGGGTGGCGAAGCCCAGACTGGCGATGGCTTCGCGCACCGTGCGGCCGATGGTTCCCAGGAGACGGGCGATCATTTGCGCGCTCCCAGGCCCAGGTCGTCGGCCAGCGACTTGCCCGGGTAGTGGAAGGGCACGGGGCCGTCCGGCGCCGCGTTGACGAACTGCTTCACGTACGGGTCTTCCGAGACGCGCAGCTCGGCCGGCGTGCCTTCGGCCACGATCTTGCCAGCCGACATGAAGTACACATAGTCGGCAATGGCGAAGCATTCGTGCACGTCGTGCGAGACCAGGATCGAGGTCGAACCGAGGGCGTCGTTCAGGTTGCGGATCAGGTTGGCGGTCACGCCCATCGAGATCGGATCGAGGCCGGCGAAGGGCTCGTCGTACATGATCAGCTCGGGATCGAGCGCCACGGCGCGCGCCACCGCGACGCGGCGCGCCATGCCGCCCGAGATCTCGGCCGGTTTCAGCTTGTGCGCATTGCGCAGGCCGACGGCGTTCAGCTTCATCAGGACCAGGTCGCGGATCAGTTCCGGCGGCAGGTCGGTATGCTCGCGCAGCGGGAAGGCCACGTTGTCGAACACCGACAGGTCGGTAAACAGGGCGCCGAACTGGAACAGCATGCCCATGCGGCGGCGCAGGCGGTACAGGCCGTCGTTGTCGAGCTGGTGCACGACTTCGCCGCCGACACGGACCTCGCCGCGCTGGGGGCGGATCTGGCCGCCGATCAGGCGCAGCACGGTGGTCTTGCCGCAGCCCGAGCCGCCCATGACGGCAACGAGCTTACCGCGTGGGAAGTCCATGCGGAGGTTCGACAGGATGGAACGCTCTCCGTACGCAAAGTGCAGATCGCGGATTTCGACTAGGTTCGACACAGCGTTATGAAATTTTTGGGAATCCGGTATTGTAGTGCAGAAAGGGCAATCCCTGCTGGCAGCACCCCGGATCCTGGTGGCGCATCGACGTGCAATTACAACACAAATAACCCACGAGTCATTAATTTTCTCTCGTAAGTAATTGTTTTTGAAGACATATGTATGTCTATTAATATTGCAGTTTGTTGAATAATATCAACAAGTGCCCATAAGAAACTACCCTCACGGGTGGTGGGAATGACTGACCAAAGGGTCAGAGACGGCGCGGCATGCTGCACAGCAGCAAAGCAAATTTGCATAAAAAAAAGGCGGCCGCGAGGCCGCCCAAGACGCAAAAACAAACAGCTCAGCGCGGCAAGACCGAGCTGCCCATCAGGTATTCATCGACCGCGCGTGCGCACTGGCGGCCTTCGCGGATCGCCCACACCACCAGCGACTGGCCGCGGCGCATGTCGCCGGCGGCGAAGATCTTCGGCGACGAGGTCTGGTAGCAGCCGTCGCCGTCGGTGGTGGCGCGCGCATTGCCGCGGGCGTCCTTCTGCACACCGAAGGCGTCCAGCACCTGCTGCACCGGCGAGACGAAGCCCATGGCCAGGAACACCAGGTCGGCCTTCATCTCGAATTCCGAATCCGGCACTTCGACCATCTTGCCGTCCTTCCATTCGACGCGGCAGGCGACCAGCTTCTCGACCTTGCCGCCCTTGCCTTCGAGGCGCTTGGTGGCCACCGCCCAGTCGCGCTGGCAGCCTTCCTCGTGCGAGGACGAGGTGCGCAGGCGGGTCGGCCAATAGGGCCAGACGAGGGGCTTGTTTTCCTGCTCCGGCGGCATGGGCATCAGCTCGAACTGGGTGACCGAGGCCGCGCCGTGGCGGTTCGAGGTGCCGACGCAGTCGGAACCGGTATCGCCGCCGCCGATCACGATCACGTGCTTGCCCGTGGCCTTGATCTGGTCCTTCAGCTTGTCGCCCGCGTTGACGCGGTTCTGCTGCGGCAGGAATTCCATCGCAAAGTGCACGCCCTTGAGCTGGCGGCCCGGGACCGGCAGGTCGCGCGGCTGTTCCGCGCCGCCGGCCAGGACCACGGCGTCGAAGTCCTTCTCCAGGTCTTCCGGGAAGATGGTGTCACGCGCCATGTTGCTGACGGTGGCCGGGAAATCCTTGCCGATCAGGACGCTGGTGCGGAACTGCACTCCCTCCTCGCGCATTTGTTCAATCCTGCGGTCGATCAGGTCCTTCTCCATCTTGAAGTCGGGGATCCCGTAGCGCAGCAGGCCGCCCAGGCGGTCGCTTTTCTCGAACACGGTCACGTCGTGGCCGGCGCGCGCCAGCTGCTGGGCCGCGGCCAGGCCGGCGGGGCCGGAGCCGACCACGGCGACCTTCCTGCCGGTCTTGATTGCCGGGGGCTGGGGCACGATCCAGCCGTGCTCCCAGCCGCTGTCGGCGATCTTGCGCTCGATCGACTTGATGCCGACCGGCTCGTTGTTGATGCCCAGGGTACAGGCGGCTTCACAGGGCGCCGGGCAGATGCGGCCGGTCACTTCGGGGAAGTTGTTGGTCGAGTGGAGGTTCTCGACGGCCTGGCGGTAGTTGCCGTGATAAATCAGGTCGTTCCAGTCCGGGATCATGTTGTTGACCGGGCAGCCCGTGTTGCAGAAGGGGATGCCGCAATCCATGCAGCGCGCGCCCTGCACCTTGGCCTGGCCGTCGGTCAGGGTGACGACGAATTCCTTGTAGTTCTTGACGCGATCGGTCGGCTCGAGGTGGCCCTCTTCCTGCCGTTCGAATTCCATGAAGCCGGTAATTTTGCCCACGTTGTTTTCCTCTATATATTCAGCTGTAGCGTCAACCAACACCACCCGTCATCCCCGCGATGGCGGGGATGACGTTGTTGAAGTGTGGTGGTTAAGCAGCCATCTCGATCTTGTCGTTCGCCTCTTCCATGCTCGAGTTGTGCATTTCCTCGAGCGCCCGCTTGTAGTCGGTCGGGAAGACCTTGACGAACTTGGTGCGGCTGTTGGCCCAGTCGTCGAGCAGGTTGCGCGCGCGGGTGGAACCCGTGTGCTTGAAGTGGCGTTCGATCAGGCGGCGCAGGATGGTTTCGTCCGATTCGCGCTCGCCGTCGCGGGTCTGGCTGTGCCAGCCCGCCTTGTCGGCTTGCTGCTTGGACGGCAGCACCGGCTCCAGGTTCACCATCGCGGTATTGCACTTGCCCTCGAACTCGCCTTTCGGATCGTAGACAAAGGCCACGCCGCCCGACATGCCCGCCGCAAAGTTGCGGCCGGTCTCGCCCAGCACCACCACGGTACCGCCGGTCATGTATTCGCAGCCGTGGTCGCCGCAGCCTTCCACCACGGCGGTGGCGCCCGAGTTACGCACCGCGAAGCGCTCGCCGGCCACGCCGTTAAAGAAGGCTTCACCGGCAATCGCGCCGTACATCACGGTATTGCCGACGATGATGTTGTCCACCGCCCAGCCGCGGAACTCGGTGTTCGGACGCACGATGATGCGGCCGCCCGACAGGCCCTTGCCCACGTAGTCGTTGCCTTCGCCGACCAGGTCCATGGTGATGCCGGCCGCCAGAAAGGCCGCGGCCGACTGGCCCGCGGTGCCCTGCAGCTGGATGTGGATGGTGTCGTCCGGCAGGCCGGCATGGCCGTAGCGCTTGGCCACTTCGCCCGACAGCATGGCGCCGACGGTGCGGTTGACGTTCTTGACCGGCGAGATGAAGGAGACGCGCTCGCCCTTCTCCAGCGCCGCCTTGGCCTGGGCGATCAGCTTGTGGTCCAGGGCCTTGTCCAGGCCGTGGTCCTGCTCGCCGGTGTGGAAGAGCTGGGTGCGCGAATCGGTCTTCGGCTGGTAGAAGATGTTCGAGAAGTCCAGGCCCTGCGCCTTCCAGTGGCCGATGGCTTTCGACTTGTCCAGCAGGTCGGCCCGGCCGATCAGTTCGTCGTAGGTGCGGATGCCCAGTTGCGCCATCAGCTGGCGCGCTTCTTCGGCGACGAAGAAGAAGTAGTTCACCACGTGTTCCGGCTTGCCCTGGAACTTGGCGCGCAGGACCGGGTCTTGCGTCGCCACGCCCACCGGGCAGGTGTTCAGGTGGCACTTGCGCATCATGATGCAGCCTTCCACCACCAGCGGCGCGGTGGCGAAACCGACTTCGTCGGCGCCCAGCATGGCGGCGATCACGACGTCGCGGCCGGTGCGCATCTGGCCATCTGCTTGAACCCGAATTCGGCTGCGCAGTCCGTTCAGCACCAAAGTCTGCTGGGTCTCTGCGAGACCCAGCTCCCATGGGGTGCCGGCATGCTTGACCGAGGACAGCGGCGAAGCGCCGGTGCCGCCGTCATGGCCCGCCACCACCAGGTGGTCGGCCTTGGCTTTCGAGACGCCCGCGGCCACCGTGCCGATGCCGACTTCCGACACCAGCTTGACCGAGATCGATGCGCGCGGGTTGGCGTTCTTGAGGTCGTGGATCAGCTGCGCCAGGTCTTCGATCGAGTAGATGTCGTGGTGCGGCGGCGGCGAGATCAGGCCCACGCCCGGCACCGAGAAGCGCAAGGATGCGATGTACTCGGACACTTTATGGCCCGGCAGCTGGCCGCCTTCGCCCGGCTTGGCGCCCTGCGCCATCTTGATCTGGATCTGGTCGGCCGAGTTCAGGTACTCGGCGGTGACGCCGAAGCGGCCCGAGGCGACCTGCTTGATCTTGGAGCGCAGCGAGTCGCCCTCTTCCAGCGGGATGTCGGCCACGACACGGTCCGAACCCAGGATCGAGGCCAGGGTCTCGCCCTTGCTGATCTTGATGCCCTTGAACTCGTTCATGTAGCGCGCCGGATCCTCGCCGCCTTCGCCGGTATTGCTCTTGCCGCCGATGCGGTTCATCGCGATCGCGAGCGTCGCGTGGGCTTCGGTCGAGATCGAGCCGAGCGACATGGCACCGGTGGCGAAGCGCTTGACGATGTCCTTGGCCGGCTCCACTTCCTCGAGCGGGATCGCCTTGCTCGGGTCGATCTTGAACTCGAACAGGCCGCGCAGGGTCAGGTGGCGGCGCGTCTGGTCGTTGATCAGCTGCGCGTATTCCTTATAGGTGCTGAAGCTGTTCGAGCGGGTCGAGTGCTGCAGCTTGGCGATCGCGTCCGGGGTCCACAGGTGGTCCTCGCCGCGCACGCGGTAGGCGTATTCGCCGCCCACGTCCAGCGCATTGGCCAGCACCGGGTCGTTGCCGAAGGCCAGGGCATGCAGGCGCAGCGCTTCCTCGGCCACTTCGAACAGGCCGATGCCTTCCACGGTCGACGAGGTGCCCTTGAAGTACTTGTCGACCAGCGACTTGTTCAGGCCGATCGCTTCGAAGATCTGGGCGCCGCAGTAGGACATGTAGGTGGAGATGCCCATCTTGGACATCACCTTCATCAGGCCCTTGCCGGTCGCCTTGATGTAGTTGTAGATGGCGGTGTCCGCCGACATCTCGTGCGGCAGGCCATGCGCCAGGTCGGCCAGGGTTTCCAGGGCCAGGTAGGGGTGCACGGCTTCGGCGCCGTAGCCGGCCAGCAGGGCGAAGTGGTGGGTTTCGCGGGCCGAGCCGGTTTCGACGACCAGGCCGGTGGAGGCGCGCAGGCCGCGGCCCACCAGGTGCTGGTGGATGCTGGAAGTGGCCAGCAGCGCAGGGATCGCGACCATGTCCGGCGACAGGCGGCGGTCCGAGACGATCAGGATGTTATGGCCCGACTTGACCGCGTCGACGGCTTCGGCGCACAGCGAGGCGATCGAGGCCTCGATGCCTTCCTTGCCCCAGGCAATCGGGTAGCAGATGTTCAGCTCATACGACTTGAACTTGCCGCCGGTGTGCTGGCTGATGTGGCGCAGGCGCGCCATGTCGTCGAAGTTCAGGATCGGCTGCGACACCTCGAGGCGCATCGGCGGGTTGACGTTGTTGGTGTCCAGCAGGTTCGGCTTGGGACCGATGAAGGAGACCAGCGACATCACCATGCTTTCGCGGATCGGGTCGATCGGCGGGTTGGTGACCTGGGCGAACAGCTGCTTGAAGTAGTTGTACAGCGGCTTGAGCTTGTTCGAGGTGACCGCCAGGGGCGAATCGTTGCCCATCGAACCCGTGGCTTCCTCGGCCAGCACGGCCATCGGCGCCATCAGGAATTTCAGGTCTTCCTGGGTATAGCCGAAGGCCTGCTGGCGGTCCAGCAGGGTGAGCGCGGGCTTCTCGCCCTGGGCGGCGCCGTCCTTGGCGCGGTGCAGGGCCAGCTGCGATTCGGACAGCTTGATCTCGTTGAGCTTGATGCGCACCGACTTGATCCAGGCTTTATAGGGCTTGGCGTTGGAGTAGGTGTCCTTCAGCTCCTTGTCGTCGATGATGCGGCCGGCTTCGAGGTCGATCAGGAACATCTTGCCCGGCTGGAGGCGCCATTTCTTGACGATGCGCGATTCGGGGATCGGCAGCACGCCGGATTCGGAAGCCATGACCACCAGGTCGTCCTCGGTGACGACATAGCGCGCCGGGCGCAGGCCGTTGCGGTCCAGGGTGCCGCCGATGTGGCGGCCGTCGGTGAAGGCCATGGCGGCCGGGCCGTCCCAGGGTTCCATCATCGCGGCGTGGTATTCGTAGAAGGCGCGGCGGTTATCGTCCATCGACGTATGGTTTTCCCAGGCTTCCGGGATCATCATCATCATCGCCTGGGCGACCGGATAGCCGGCCATCACCAGCAGTTCGAGCGCGTTGTCGAAGCAGGCGGTGTCGGACTGGCCTTCGTAGATCAGCGGGAACAGCTTGTTCAGGTCCTCGCCCAGCACGGCCGACTTGAGCATGCCTTCGCGGGCGCGGGTCCAGTTGAAGTTGCCCTTTACGGTGTTGATCTCGCCGTTGTGCGCGATCAGGCGGTAGGGGTGGGCCAGCGGCCATTCCGGGAAGGTATTGGTGGAGAAGCGCTGGTGCACCAGGGCCAGGGCCGAGATACAGCGCGGGTCCTGCAGGTCCTTGTAATAGACGCCGACCTGGTCGGCCAGCAGCAGGCCCTTGTACACGATGGTGCGCGCCGACATCGAGGGCACGAAGAATTCCTTGCCGTGCAGGAGCTTGAGCGCCTGGATCGCGTGACCGGAAGACTTGCGGATCACGTAGAGCTTACGTTCCAGCGCGTCGGTGACCATGATGTCCGGGCCGCGGCCGATGAAGATCTGGCGGATCACCGGCTCCTTGGCCTTGACGAAGGGCGACATCGGCATGGTCTCGTCGACCGGCACGTTGCGCCAGCCCAGCACGACCTGGCCTTCGATGCGCACCGCGCGCTCGATCTCCTGTTCACAGGCGATGCGCGAGGCGTGTTCCTTCGGCAGGAAGACCATGCCCACGCCATATTCGCCCGGCGGCGGCAGTTCCACGCCCTGCTTGGCCATCTCGTCGCGGTAGTACTGGTCCGGAATCTGGATCAGGATGCCCGCGCCGTCGCCCATCAGGGCATCGGCGCCGACGGCACCCCGGTGGTCCAGGTTCTTCAGGATCAGCAAGCCTTGCTCGATGATCGAATGGCTCTTGTTGCCCTTGATATGGGCGATGAAACCGACGCCGCAAGCGTCGTGTTCATTGGCGGGATCGTACAAACCTTGGGCAATCATGGGGCTTTCTCCACAGCTTTGGTAGGGGTATTTAAATCGAGAATAGTGCAATGCAGCAGAATCGGCAACAACAATAATTAGGGTCAGAGTCGAATTGTTTGACAACTTTTTGATAAACGAATTAATTGGGGACAGAGTGAATGGAAAGCGCGGAGGATCTGGCTTTCATGCTGCAAGCGCTTGATTTAAAATGGAAAAATAAGAAGAAAACGGCACGGATAACCGTGCCGTCAGGAGGGGAATGTGCTGCTCAGGGCTGCGGAAGAGGCGGAATCGGCTCGCGGAAAGGGCGTCCGCGCTTGGCCGGCAGGATCTGGCGCCTGGTTTTGCGCTCGAGCTCGGCCTTGAAGGTGTCCGAACCCAGCGGCGCGTTCTTCATGACCGAGGTGGTGACGAAATCGACCTCTTGCTGGGACATGCCCTGCTCCACCAGCGCCATGTAGGCCGCCTCGCGCTGGAAGGGCGTATTGCCCAGCCCCCAGTAGAGCGAATGCTCGGTGACGATGCTGTCAGGACGCAGGCCGGCATGGTGGATATAGCTGGACCAGGGGTAGTCGGCGGGGGCGTTCACCAGTTGGGCGCGTACCGGATTGAGCTCGATGTAGCGGCTGCACACCAGGAAATAGCGTTCGGTATCGATCAGCGAGGTACGGAAGCGTCCTTCGAACAGGCTGCCGGTGCGCTCGTACTTGTTGTTGAACCAGGGGACATAGAAGCGGCCGACCTTTTGCATCATCTGGGCCAGGCCGGTATCGTTCGAGGGCGTGGCGAGCAGGTGCAGGTGGTTCGGCATCAGCACATAGGCATGGATCGCCACCTCGTAGAAGCGGGCGGTCTCCTTCAGCCAGGCCAGGAAACGCTGGTAGTCCGCCTCTTCGCGGAAAATGGGCTGGCGGTTATTGCCACGCTGGATGACGTGATAGGGCTGGTTTGGAACGATGAGTCGGGGAAGGCGTGCCATGGCATCTGCTCAAACGATGAGCAGGCATTTTACCTGAGAAATCGACTCTGTCCCTTATTAATCGCAAGCCACTGCTGAAAACCGTGGACTCTGTCCCCATTTATTACGAACCAAGGCCAAAAATCAATTGACTCTGTCCCTATTTAGGGCAAATCCTGGCCTGAGGTTCAGATCGCTGGGGATATTGGCCAATAAATCGACTCTGACCCTCATTATCCGGGTGGATATTGGCCAATAATTCTACTCTGACCCTCATTGTAAGAAAGGGGACCATCGGGTCCCCTTGCGGATCAGGCCAGCGTGAAGCCGGCGGAGAGGCTGTAGCCTTCGCCGTAGGCGCTGCGCAGCGGCAGGTCCTGGCCGAGGCCGGAACGCGCCTTCTTGCGCAGGCGGTAGACCAGCATGTCCACCCGCCGGCTGGCGTCCGGATCCTCGCCCCCCATGCCGGCCACGATCACGTGGCGCGGGACGGGACGGGTATTGATCGTCAGCAGGTGCAGGAAATTGCACTCTTTTTCGGTCAGGTCGATCACCTTGCCCATCAGCTCGAGCTGGCGCGCGCTCACGCGCAGGGTCCATTTGCTCGGGGTCGGCGCAGGGTCCTGAGGACGCACGCGGCGGTCCAGGGCTTCGATGTGGGCGGCCAGTTCCGGGAACTTGATCGGCTTGGTCAGATAATGGTCGGCGCCCAGGCGCAGGCCGAGGATGCGGTTGTCGAAGGCCACGCGGCCGGTCAGGACCAGCAGCCCGATTTCCGGGTACAGCTGGCGCATGCGGGGGATCACGTTGAAGCCGTCCTCGTCCGGCAGGCCGAGGTCGAGCACCACCACGGCGGCCGGGGTGCGCGTCAGGGCGGCCCACATCTCGCTGGCGGTCCTGGCGATCGTGACCTCATGGTCGAGCTCCCGCAGGAACTCGGCCATGTCGTCGGCGTACTCGCCATTGTCTTCAACAATCAATATCTGCGTCATGGGTTGGCCATGTTATTCGTATCTTGCCTTGCGTCCAGATCCGGAGCGCGGGACCGATTATCACTGCTGGAACTCCCTGAGGCAAGCTGTTGTTGCCCTGAATCCTCACTCGACGGCAGCCAGAGACGGAATTCAGTGGCTTTCTCGCCCTCCCTGGCCGGCGCCAGCAGCACACTGCCGCCATGGACGTCGAGGATGGAGCGCGCCATATATAAGCCGAGGCCGCTGCCCGGCAGGTCCGCCGCATTGCTGCCGCGATAGCCCTTGTCGAAAATGAAGGCGGCGTCCTCGGGCGGAATACCACCGCCCTCGTCGCGCACGGCGATCTCGACGCCGCCTGCGGCGGGACGCACCGCCAGCGCCACCGGCGTGCCCGGCGGCGAGAAGGCCAGCGCATTGTCGACCAGGACCTTCAGCGCCAGCCGCAGGCCGGCCGGCTCGCCGCGCAGCTGGAAGGCGTGGGCGCCGGTGTCGACGCGCGCTTCGCGGCCGGCGGCGCGCACCTGGGCGGCCGCGGCCTCGACCAGCTCGTTGACCGCCATCGTGTTGGCCTGGCGCGCCTTGCCGAGGGCCGCCATGCGGTCCGGCGACAGGTATTCATCCAGCATCCCGATCAGGCGGTCGACGGCGGCGCCGATCTTGCGGTAGCGCTGGCGCGTGGGCTCGTCGGCGTTGACCGCCGTGGCTTCCAGGCGCTGGATGGCGCCGTCGATGGTGGCCAGCGGCGTGCGGAATTCGTGGTTGAGCATGCTGGCGAAGCGCTTCTGCTCGGCCTGCTGGGCGCGGCGCGGCGACAGGTCGCGCAGCAGGCCGACCAGGGTCGCCGGCGTTTCGGTGGGGACGATGCTCAGGACTTCCAGCGGCAGCGGACGGCCGCCGGCGTCTGGAACGTCGAGCTCGGTCGAGCGCCGTTCGCCGGGTGCGGCGCCCGCCACTTCGCGCAGGCAGGCCGCCAGCACCGCCAGCGGACCGCCGGCGCCAGGGGCCGCCAGCGACTCGCGCAGCGCGTCCGCGTCGTGGCCGAGCAGCGTGGTGAACGCGGGGCTGAGATAGCGCAGCTGGAAGCCGGGCAGCGCGATGCTGAATGCGATGTCGCCGCCCAGTTCGGCCATGGTGCGGAACTGTCCGGCCGACACCCCGACGTCGGGCTGTGCTGCGGCGTCGGTGGTGTCATGGGTGAAATTCATCAAGGCTTTCGGTTCGAGGCGTTGAACATGCTTGCGTGCCAGTATATCGTCCGCATTCATTATTTGCACGGCAACACCTGTCGAAGAATATTCGACGCGCAGATTCTGCGAACAAATGCGCCACGGAGCGGGGACTTGCGCGATAATTCGCCCACTATGAACGATACCGCAACCCTCCCCCCACTCCCAGACCGGCTCTCGATCGACCCGAGCAGCCCTTTCCACAACCCGGACGTGTTCCAGCGCGAGATCGGCATCCGCTTCAACGACAAGGATCGCCATGATGTCGAGGAATACTGCCTCAGCGAAGGCTGGATCAAGGTCGCTGCCGGCAAGACGCTCGATCGCAAGGGCAAGCCGATGCTGATCAAGCTCAAGGGCAAGGTCGAGGCTTTTTACAAGTAACTACTTCTCTCTACATACCAAAGGCTGCTTCGGCGGCCTTTTTTATTGTTGGTGGTGTGCCGGCAAACTTGGGTTCCCGCCTTCGCGGGAACCTAAGTTTTTTCGCAGACCACAACATCGAACAAAAGAATGGCGGACCCAAAGCCCGCCATTCTTTTGTCTTCGTCCGCCTACTGCTCGTCCAGCGGCGCAAAGATCGCCTGCAGGTCCTCCTGCGTCAGCGCCATCTTCTGCGATTCGCCTTCCGCCAGGATCGACGCCGCCAGCTCCGACTTCTTCTGCTGCAGCTGCTGGATCTTTTCTTCCAGCGTGCCCTTGGCGATCAATTTATAGACAAACACCGGCTTGTCCTGCCCGATGCGCCAGGCGCGGTCGGTGGCCTGGTTCTCGGCTGCCGGGTTCCACCACGGGTCGTAGTGGATCACGGTGTCGGCCGCGGTCAGGTTCAGGCCCACGCCGCCGGCCTTCAGGCTGATCAGGAAGATCGGCACGGCGCCCTGCTGGAAGGCGGCCACCTGGGCCGAGCGGTCGCGCGTTTCGCCGGTGAGGATGGCGTAGGGGATGTCGCGGGCGTCGAGTTCTTCCTCGATCAGGCCGAGCATGCTGGTGAACTGCGAGAACACCAGGATCTTGCGGCCTTCCTGCAGCAGGTCCTCGACCATCTGCATCAGGTCCGTGAGTTTGGCCGACACCGCCGCCGTATTCTTCTTGGCCGGCATCGACTTCACCAGGCGCGGGTCGCAGCAGACCTGGCGCAGCTTGAGCAGCGCTTCGAGGATGACGATCTGGCTGCGCGCCACGCCCTTGCGGTCGATCTCCTCGCGCACCTTCTTGTCCATCGCCAGGCGCACCGTCTCGTACAGGTCGCGCTGGGGGCCGGACAGTTCGATACGGCGCACCATCTCGGTCTTCTGGGGCAGTTCCTTGGCCACGTTGTCCTTGGTCCGGCGCAGCAGGAAGGGACGGATGCGGCGGTTCAGGAGCATGCGGCGCACCGGATCGTCCTGGCGCTCGATCGGGTGGCGGAACTGGGTATTGAAGCCCTTCTCGTCGCCCAGCAGGCCGGGCAGCAAGAAGTGGAACTGCGACCACAGCTCGCCCAGGTGGTTCTCGAGCGGGGTGCCCGACAGGCAGAGACGGTGGCGGGCGTTGAGCGAACCGGCCGTCTGCGCCGCCTTGGAGCGGGTGTTCTTGATGTAGTGCGATTCGTCCAGGATCACCAGGTGATAGTGGTGCTCGCGCAGCTGTTCCTCGTCGCGCGGCAGCAGCGCGTAGGTGGTCAGCACGATGTCGGCCTTGTCGATCTGGTCGAACAGGTCGACCCGTTCCTTGCCCTGCAGGAGCAGCACCTTGAGGCTGGGCGCGAAGCGCGCGGCTTCGTCCTGCCAGTTGCCCATCAGGCTGGTCGGCGCGATCACCAGGGCCGGGCTGGTCAGGCGGCCGGCTTCCTTCTCGGTGAGGATGTGGGCCAGGGTCTGGACGGTTTTACCGAGACCCATGTCGTCGGCCAGGATGCCGCCCAGGTCGTACTCGCGCAGGAACTGCATCCAGGACAAGCCGTCGAGCTGGTAGTCGCGCAGGGTGGCCTGCAGGCCTTTCGGCGCCTGCACCTTTTTGACGGAGCCGAACTGGCTCAGCTTGCGGCCGGTCTCGCGCAGCTGCTCGCCGCCGGTCCAGCGCAGCTCGAGGCCGCGCGCCAGTTCTTCCAGGCGCGCCGCGTCGAGCGTCGACAGGCGCACGCGCTGCTTGATCTTGTCGTTGAAATACAGCTCGCCCAGGGTGGCCAGGATGGGCTTGAGGCGGCCCCAGGGCAGCGCCACGCGCACGCCTTCCGGCAGCACGGCCAGCATCTGGTCGGCTTCGGCATGCGCGGCCAGCACGGCCGGGTCGAAGTCGGCCGGCGCGCTGCGGATCAGCTGCACCAGCACCGGCAGCAGCGGCACGCGCTTGCGGTTGACCACGATCCCCAGTTCCAGTTCGAACCAGGCATTGCCCGCTTCCTCGGGCTCGTCGATGTCGGCATACCAGTCTTCGACCGGCACCACGTCGTAGCGGTACTTGGCGGACTTCTGCACGTGCCAGCCGGCGTCGGACAGCGCATCCAGGTCGGTCTCGGCGAAGCGCAGCCAGTGCGCCTGGCTTTCGAGCTGGATCGCGCCGGCCATGGCGTTGAAGGGTGCGGTGGCCGGCTTGCGGAAGCCCAGTTCGTTCAATTTCGCGAGCGCGGCGCTTTCGGCCTTGGGATCGCGTTCGATGATCTCGGTGAGGTCGCCGATCTGGCGCACCACGCGCTGCGAGGGGTCGAAGGACACGCGCTGGCCGTCGTAGTCGTAGGCCAGCACGGCGAAATCGATCCAGCGCGCCACGCCGCCGTCGGCCAGCTGCACCGAATCGAGCAGCAGGTGGGGGATGGGCTTGACGTCATTGCGCAGGCGCTGGGTGAGCGGCTGCGGCAGCGGCATCAGCTGCTGCAGCCCGTGCGCCAGCAGCAGCTGCGAGACGCGTTTCTTGTCGTTGCCGGTGAGGGCCGGGGCCTGGGCCACCAGCGCCTGCAGTTCGGCCAGCGAGATGTCGATGCCGCCGCGGTTGAGGTCGAGCGCGCCGCAGGACAGGTTGTCGATGTACCACGGCGGGTCGGTCGGCAGCATGTAGTCGATCTGGTCGGCGGCGCTGTGGGTAGCGCCCTTGGCCGGCTCCACCGACCAGCCCAGCTTGGCCACGCGGCCTTCGTCGCGCCAGGCGAGATTCGCCTTGCGCACCGGACCGGCCTGCAGCGGGTAGACCAGGCCGTTGGCCATGTCGGACCACGAGTTCGCCCACAGCAGCTTGCCCTGCTCGAGCAGCATCTGCAGCAGGATGGCGCCGACCTTGCCCTTGGGCTCGGTGGCGCTGGTGCCCTGCGAGGAGCCGCTGCGCATCGCGATGAAGAAGCGCACCAGGTCGACGTCGTCGCCTTCGAGGTAGGCGGGCGGCGCCGACAGCAGCGAGAACACCTCGCTCACCGGGCTGGCCGCGGCCACCTCGCCGTTCGGGCGCAGGCGCGCCTTGCACAGGCAGATGGCGACGTGGCGCCCGCCGCTGGTGGGCGCCATCACATACACGAACTTGTATTGCGCGGCCTTCGGATCCGTGACCTCGGCGGTCAGCTTAGGCTGCGGATGCGCAGCCGCCTCGACCCGTTGCAGCCAGCTCACCACCGGCGCGGGCAGGGCGGGAGCGCGTGCGGGAGCGCGGACCGGTGCTGCATCGCCGGCGTTCTCGCGGGGGTAATCGACTGTGTGCATGGGGTCTCGTTTACTTAACGTGTTGTGCGTAAAACTGTGCGTAACCAAAACGACAATAAAGAACATTATCCGTCATACGGACGCTTCCGTTTTGTTCGGAATCGCACGTAGCGGACAATTCTCATTCATGCGGCATCGGTACGACAGATGCGACGACCGGTGCTGCATGCAGAACCGGTTGTTCTCTCATGTTCGCGAGGCGCTGTCAAGACTGGTGTATCGTTCCGGTTTGCGTATCATTGGCTGCTTGACTTCCTGAATCCCCGGTACCAATGCTGCCCTCCATCGAACAACGCCTCGCCCTCGAACTCTCCGCCCGACCAGCCCAGGTGGCGGCCGCCGTCGCCCTGCTGGACGAAGGCGCCACGGTCCCCTTCATCGCCCGCTACCGCAAGGAGGCGACGGGCGGCCTGGACGACATCCAGCTGCGCCTGCTGGAAGAGCGCCTGCGCTACCTGCGCGAGCTGGAAGACCGGCGCGCCGCGATCATCGCCTCGATCACCGAGCAGAACAAGATGAACCCGGAGCTGCTCGACGCCGTCACCCACGCCGAGGACAAGACCCGCCTCGAGGACCTCTACCTGCCCTACAAGCAGAAGCGCCGCACCAAGGCGCAGATCGCGATCGAGGCCGGCCTGGCGCCGCTGGCCGACAGCCTGCTGGCCGATCCTTCCCTGCACCCCGAGGAAGCCGCCGGCGCCTACCTGCGCGAAGCCTTCACCAATGCCGACGGGGGCGCCAATCCCGGCGTGCCGGACACCAAGGCCGCGCTCGACGGCGCGCGCCAGATCCTGATGGAGCGCTTCGCCGAAGACGCCGGGCTGCTGCAGTCGCTGCGCGAATACGTGCAGGAGCACGGGGTGGTGGAGTCCAAGGTGGTGGCTGGCAAGGAAGACGAGGGCGAGAAGTTCGCCGACTACTTCGATTATTCGGAACCGCTGTCCAGCGTGCCCTCGCACCGCGCCCTTGCCCTGATGCGCGGCCGCCGCGAAGGCGTGCTGGACGTGGTCCTGCGCCTGGATTCGGAACCGGAAAAACCAAAGTGGGACGCGCCGCACAATCCCTGCGAGGGCCGCATCGCCGCGCGCTTCGGCATCAAGGGCGCGGGCCGCCCGGCCGACAAGTGGCTGCTCGACACCGTGCGTTGGACCTGGCGCGTGAAGAGCTTCATGTACATCGAGACCGAACTGATGGGCGCCCTGCGCGAAAAGGCCGAACTGGACGCGATCCAGGTCTTCGCGCGCAACCTGAAGTCGCTCCTGCTGGCGGCGCCGGCCGGCCCGCGCGCCACCATGGGCCTGGACCCGGGCCTGCGCACCGGCGTCAAGGTCGCCGTGGTGGACGCCACCGGCAAGGTGGTCGACACCGCCACCGTCTACCCGCACCAGCCGCGCAACGACTGGGACGGCGCCCTGCACGTACTGGGCCAGCTGGCGGCCAAACATAAGGTGTCCCTGGTATCGATCGGCAACGGCACCGCCTCGCGCGAAACCGACAAGCTGGCCCAGGACCTGATCAAGCAGCATCCGGAGCTCAAGCTCCAGAAGATCGTGGTGTCGGAAGCCGGCGCCTCGGTGTACTCGGCCTCGGAATTCGCCTCGCGCGAACTGCCGGAATTGGACGTGTCGCTGCGCGGCGCGGTGTCGATCGCGCGCCGCCTGCAGGATCCGCTGGCGGAACTGGTGAAGATCGATCCGAAATCCATCGGCGTCGGCCAGTACCAGCACGATGTGTCGCAGACCCAGCTCGCGCGCTCGCTCGACGCGGTGGTCGAGGATTGCGTGAACGCGGTCGGCGTGGACGTGAATACCGCCTCGGCCCCGCTGCTGGCGCGCGTCTCGGGCCTGTCGTCCAGCGTGGCGCAGAGCATCGTCACCTACCGCGACATGAAAGGCGCTTTTGCCTCGCGCGCGGCGCTGAAAGCAGTGCCGCGCCTGGGCGACAAGACCTTCGAGCAGGCGGCCGGCTTCCTGCGCGTGATGGGCGGCGACAACCCGCTCGACGCCTCGGCCGTGCACCCGGAATCCTATCCGGTCGTGGAAAAAATCCTGGCTGACATCAAGCGCGACATGAAGGCGGTGATCGGCGATGCGGCGCTGATCAAGAGCCTGAACCCGGCAAAGTACGCGGACGAGAAGTTCGGCGTGCCGACCGTGACCGACATCCTGAAGGAACTGGAAAAGCCGGGACGCGACCCGCGTCCGGAATTCACCACCGCCACCTTCAAGGAAGGCGTGGAAGAGATCAGCGACCTGCGTCCGGACATGATCCTGGAAGGCGTGGTGACTAACGTGGCGGCTTTCGGCGCGTTTGTGGACATCGGCGTGCACCAGGACGGCCTGGTGCACATCTCGGCGCTGTCGAACACCTTCGTCAAGGACCCGCATACGGTGGTGAAGGCCGGCCAGGTGGTGAAGGTCAAGGTGCTGGAAGTGGACGCCAAGCGCAAGCGCATCGCCCTCACCATGCGCCTGAGCGACAGCGCGCCGCAGGCAGGTGCGCGTCCGGAGCAGCGTGGCGACCGCAACGACGGCAAGCGCCTGGCCCAGCACCAGCAGCGCCAGCAGCGTGAAGGAGGCGGCGGCGCGCCGCCGTCCGGCAATGCGATGGCGGCGGCTTTCGCCAAGCTGCGCAAATAAGGAAGCGGCCATGATCACGCTCGGCAGCGCCGATCCCGACAGCCTGGATGCCGTGGTGCTGCTCGCGGAACTGGGCGCCGCCCTGAGTGCGATCACGGGCGACAGCGGCGCCGCCTCCTTCGACCCCCAGGACGTGCGCGGCCCGCGTTCGGTATTCCTGGTGGCGCGCGATGACCAGGGTGTGGCGGTCGGCTGCGGCGCCCTGCGTCCCTTGACGCCCGATGTGGCGGAATTCAAGCGCATGTATGCGCGCCCGGGCAGCCATGCGGGCAAGAACATCCTGGCGGCGCTGGAATGGCATGCCGTGATCTTCGGCTACAGCGAAGTGTGGCTGTCGACGCGCCGCGTCAACCGGCGCGCCATGGATTTCTATCGCCGCAACGGCTACGTGCCGGTGCCGGCCTACGGCAAGTATGTGGGGAGCCAGGCCTCGGCCTGCCTCGGCCGCTGGCTCTGAAGCTGGTTCTGAAGCGCGGGCACGCCGCCTACTTGAGGAAGACCCCGAGCAGGTAGATCGACAGGCAGGCGAAGCCGATCAGGAGCATGTGTTTCTGCGCCATGGCCGGACGGCCGGTTTTCTTCACGTGCAGGGCGTCGCGCACGAGCAGGCCTGCGTAGACCAGGGCCGCGATGCCGGACAGGAGGCCACCGATGCTCGCGTGCGAGATGCCGGCGACGATGTTGATGATGCCGGGGATGCCGAGCAGTGTCGCGATGACGAGGTTCATGCCCGTCGAGGGGCCGCGGTTGGGGGGTTGTTGCATGGTGCAGCTCCGGTTGGCGTCAAAACCGGGCGATCATACCGCAAGCCCGGGATTGCGTCAGCCGAACACCTGCAGCGCCTTGCCGGCAAGCTTGGCCAGGAAACCGCCCACGCACAGGCCGAGGCAAACGTAGCCAACCAGCGTCGCACGCGGCGACGCCAGCCGCTCGGTTCGTCCGGCACGGCGCTGCAGGGCATACCAGACCAGGAAGGCGGCCAGCGCCAGCGCGCCGGCCGCATGGAAGACCTGCTGGCCCAGGTGCAGCCGGAGCCCCTGGATTAAATCGTACAAGCCTGGAATGCCCAGGAAAGCCGCGAAGCCCCACATGAAGGCAGGCGACATGGTGGAGAAAGGAGTTTGCTTCATTGGCAAGTAACTAGTGAGTATCCGGCAATGGTAGCGCATCGAACGGCATCATCTCTCTCGAAAAACCACGGCAGCCGGCGGACGGCTTTCGTCGAATCTTATAGAATGTCGCCATCCACCATTTCCCCCCAAAGGCAGAACAAATGAGCGACGTACAAACCTGGATCAAAGAAACCGTGACCAACACCCCGGTCGTGCTGTTCATGAAGGGCACCGCCCAGTTCCCGCAGTGCGGCTTCTCGGGCCGCGCCATCCAGATCCTGAAGGCATGCGGCGTGGATAACATCGCCACCGTCAACGTGCTGGAAGACGCGGAAGTCCGCCAGGGCATCAAGGACTACTCGAACTGGCCGACCATCCCGCAGCTCTACGTGCGCGGCGAATTCATCGGCGGCTCGGACATCATGAACGAGATGTACGAATCGGGCGAACTGCAAACCCTGCTGCAGAATGGCTGATCGCCCGCGCCGGATCACCGTCGCCATCACCGGCGCGACCGGCGCAACCTATGGCGTGCAGCTGCTGCGGCGGCTGAACGCCACTCCCTGCGTCGAGACCCACCTGGTCGTTTCCGACGCCGCCACCCTCACCCTGCACCAGGAACTGGGCCTGCAGCGGCGCGACGCCGAGGCCCTGGCCCAGGTCGTGCACCGCAACCGCGACATCGGCGCCTCGATCGCCAGCGGTTCGTTCCAGGTCGACGGCATGGTGATCGCCCCCTGCTCCATGAAGACCCTGGCCGCCGTGGCCCATGGCCTGTCGGATAACCTGGTCACCCGCGCGGCGGACGTGATGCTGAAGGAGCGCCGGCGCCTGGTGCTGATGGTGCGCGAGACGCCCTTCAACCTGGCCCACCTGCGCAACATGACGGCCGTGACCGAAATGGGCGGCATCGTGTTTCCGCCCCTGCCCAGCTTTTATCACCGGCCGGCGTCGATCGAGGAGATGGTCGAGCACAGTGTCGACCGGGTGATGGATTTGCTTGGGCTTGAGAATGCCCAGGCCGCCCGCTGGAGCGGCATGAAGGCTGCGCCGGACGCCTGAGCGGCTTGCCCAGGCCGGGACTCGGAGCCAACCCGGGGCGGGTCAGCGTTTTTCTTCGAACAGGTCGTTGTCGGCCTTTTTCAGCTCACGTGCTTCTTCGATCATCCGCCGCCGGGCGTTGCGTTCTCGCATGACCTCGGCGTGGCGCGCCGCCGTCATCGGCGGTGCGGTCATCAGTTCCTTGAGCTGAGCGGTGTTGGCGTAGTTGTTTCGCATGCGGCAGCTGCTCCTTGACGTGACCGGTGGCGAAAACCGCTGCCACCTGTAATGGATTATGTACCAGGATCGCAGGTTTGTGCGGTCCCGGCTTCACGAAAAGTGCACTACGACAACGTCCAACAGACCTGCCTTATTTTTGATCTGTCTTCTGGTGGTGCATGCGCACCAGCATGCGGATGAACTCGCGCGCCAGCTGGCGGTGATGTTCATCCAGGCGTTGCAGGTCGGCGATCAGCTTGACGTCGGCCGACTCGAAGCGCGCGGCGCCATTGGCGCCGGATTCCGCATTGGCAGCCTGCTCGCCGCCGCCGAAGCGCAGCCAGTCGGCAGGCACGCCCAGCCACTGGGCGATCATGCGCAGCTTTTCCTGGGTAGGGATCGCCTCGCCCACCAGCCACTTGCGGGCCGCGTGCACGGTAATAGGACGTCCTTCAAAGCGAATATTGAATTCCCGCGCCAGCCGGGTCGGGCTGTCGGGGGAATAGTGTGCGTTTTTCAGGGCCTGCTGCAGTCGCTCGCTGAAGCTCTCCCGTTCATTCGTCGAATTCATTTAGAAACTACTTAATGTTGCGTAAGCGGACGGCAAACTCTCTACTGATGAGCAGGCCTCGGGTGAATCATACCCCTAAAAAGTAACAAAGATGTGATTTTTTAAGAGAATTTTCGGTAGTGCAACGATTACTGACAGCAACCCATGGAAGTATGAACCTTCCACAAAATGTAGCCTAACTGAAATATTCGAAGAACGCCGCACGATTTGCAGCTTGTTACTTAGGATGTATTTACTAAATTTTAATAAGACTACAGTTACAATTTGTTAGGAACAGACTGAAAACGTATGATGTCATCCATGCTGTTTATTCGCAGCAAGACACCATCTCGCCACAGCTTGTGCAGGTGGGCCAGCGCCTCGCCCAGCGCAAAGCTGAGCTGGTGGGCGTCGAGCTGGCGCCGGAACATGATGGGCACGATGTCCACCGCCGACTTCGGCTCGGCGCAGGCCGCCACGACCTCGGCCAGCCGCGCAGTGTGGTGGGCGCGCAACTGAGCGATGCGGGTATGCAGGCCGCGGAAGGGCTTGCCGTGGGCGGGCAGCACCAGGGTGTCCTCGGGCAGATCGGCGAACTTGCCGAGCGAGTCGAGGTAGAGCTGGAGCGGGTTGCCTTCCGGCTCGACCGCGAACACCGAGACATTGGTCGAGATCCGCGGCAATACCATGTCGCCCGAGACCAGCACCTTCAGTTCTTCCGAATACAGCGACGCGTGCTCCGGCGAATGGCCGAAGCCGGTGATCACGCGCCAGCCATGGCCGCCGATCCTCACTTCGTCCCCGTCCTGCAGGCGCGTGTAGGAGGCGGGCACGGCGGGGACCAGGCTGGGATAGTAGTTGCGGCGGCTGCGCATCTGCTCCAGCAGCGCCGGGTCGGTCAGGCCATGGCGCTCGAAGTGGGGAATGGCCGAGGGCCCGTCCACGCCCGGCAGGGCCGCCGCCATCATGCGCGCGAAGGCGAATTCGCCGGTGGTGGTCCAGAACGGCGCCCCGAAGCGCTCGCACAGCCAGCCGGACAGGCCCACGTGGTCGGGATGGCAATGGGTGGCGATCACGCGCACCAGCGGTGCGCCCGCCAGGCCCTCGGCCAGCACCTGCTCCCATGCGGCGCGGGTGGCGTCGGTGCCGGCGCCGCAGTCGACCAGGCTCCAGCCCTGGCGGCCTTCCTGCTCGTCCTCCAGCAGCCACAGGTTGATGTGATCCAGCGCGAACGGCAGGGGCATGCGCGCCCAGCGCAGCCCGGGGACGATTTCGTGCAGCGCGCCGGGGGCGGGAATGGTGTCGCCAAATGGGTAGGCGAGCTGGGACTCGAGCGGGTTCATGGAAATCTTTCGTGTTCGTGGAAAGGCGGGCGCGCTACAATGCGATTGACGTTGACGTAAACGGAAAATGGCATCGACGATTTTAAGCGATTCCGTGTTTTGAGACTTTTTGACCGCCACCGCACACCATGGCCACCTACACCATCGCCGAACTGGCACGCGAATTCGACATCACCGCCCGCGCGATCCGTTTCTATGAAGACCAGGGCCTGCTCAGCCCCAAGCGCGAAGGCGTGGGCGGACGCAACCGCGTATATACCCCGCGCGACCGCACCCGCCTCAAGCTGACCCTGCGCGGCAAGCGCCTCGGCCTGACTTTGTCCGAGATCAAGAGCATCGTCGACATGTACGAGTCGCCCAAGGACACCCATGCCCAGATCAACCGCTTCCTCGGCGTGCTGGCCCAGCAGCGCGTGACTTTGGAACAACAGCGCGCCGATATCGAGATGGCGCTGGAAGAAATCTCGGCCCATGAAGACGAATGCCGCCGCCTGCTGCTCGAAGATGAGGCAGACCGCAGCGCGGCATAAGGCTTAGGCGGGCCTGTCGACGGGCCCCTTTTTTTGCGCTTTAGTTGACGTTTACGTTAACGTCACAGGCGAGTATGATTCAGGCTCCTGCTCAACCACCGTTCATCGTGAGGACGACATGCTGCATCTCCCAGGCTTGACCTTTGACCATGGCGAAGACATCGCCGCACTGCGCGAAGCAGTCCAACAGTTCGCCGCAGCCGAAATCGCACCGCGCGCCGCGGAGATCGACCGCACCGACCAGTTCCCGATGGACCTGTGGAAAAAGATGGGCGAGCTGGGCCTGCTGGGCATCACCGTCGGCGAGGAATACGGCGGCGCCAACATGGGCTACCTGGCGCACATCGTGGCCATGGAAGAGATCTCGCGCGCTTCGGCCTCGGTCGGCCTGTCCTACGGCGCCCACTCGAACCTGTGCGTCAACCAGATCAAGCGCAACGGCAGCGAAGAGCAGAAGCGCAAGTACCTGCCCAAGCTGATCTCGGGCGAGCACGTGGGCGCCCTGGCGATGTCCGAGCCGAACGCCGGTTCCGACGTGGTCAGCATGAAGCTCAAGGCCGAACTGAAGGGCGACCGCTACGTCCTGAACGGCACCAAGATGTGGATCACCAACGGTCCGGACGCCGACACCCTGGTCGTCTACGCCAAGACCGACCTCGAAGCCGGGCCGCGCGGCATGACCGCCTTCCTGATCGAAAAAGGCTTCAAGGGCTTCTCGATCGCCCAGAAGCTGGACAAGCTGGGCATGCGCGGCTCGCACACCGGCGAACTGGTGTTCCAGGACTGCGAAGTCCCGGTCGAGAACGTGCTGGGCGGCGTGGGCAAGGGCGTCAACGTGCTGATGTCGGGCCTGGACTTCGAGCGCACCGTGCTGTCGGGCGGTCCGCTGGGCATCATGTCGGCTTGCATGGACGTGGTCGTTCCTTACATCCACGAGCGCAAGCAGTTCGGCCAGGCCATTGGTGAGTTCCAATTGATGCAGGGCAAGATCGCCGACATGTATTCGACCATGATGGCATGCCGCGCTTATGTGTACGCCGTGGGCCAGGCCTGCGACCGCGCCGACAACGCGGCGGCGGTGCGCGCCCTGCGCAAGGACGCCGCCGGCGCCATCCTGTACAGCGCCGAGAAGGCCACCTGGATGGCGGGCGAAGCGATCCAGACCCTGGGCGGCAACGGCTACATCAACGAATACCCGGTCGGCCGCCTGTGGCGCGACGCCAAGCTGTACGAGATCGGCGCGGGCACCAGCGAGATCCGCCGCATGCTGATCGGGCGTGAGCTGTTTGGCGAGACGATGTAAAGCCGGCGCCGGGTTAGCGGCATTCCCCCGCTAACCCATGCACCGTCATTCCCGCCACTGGCGTCAATGACTCCCCGCGCAGGCGGAAACCCAAGTTTTACGCATACCACTGGCGTTTCAAGAAACTGGTACGCCCGCGAACTTGGATCCCCGCCTTCGCGGGGACGACGGGTTAAGGCTAATGATCCTTGATACTGCTGCACTGCACAAGTTGCCGTAGAATGTCCGCTCCCGGACCCGCGCGAGACGAACGATGACACAAGTTGCGTTCCCCAAACTGCTGTCTTCCCAGATCGCATTCGATATCGCGCGCACCATCCTGGACGGCTTCGACAAGCACTACCGCCTGTTCCGCCAGGCCAGCCAGCAGGCCAAGCGCCTGTTTGAGCAAGCCGACTGGCCCACCGCCCAGCAAGCCGCGCGAGCGCGCATCGGCTATTACGACCAGCGCGTGCAGGAATGCGTGCAGGCGCTCGAGGACGACTACGCCCCCGAGGACCTCACCGACCGCGTCTGGCGCGAGATCAAGCTGCACTACATCGGCCTGCTCGCCGGCCACAAGCAGCCGGAACTGGCCGAGACCTTCTTCAATTCGGTCAGCTGCCAGATCCTGCACCGCACCTACTACCACAACGACTACATCTTCGTGCGCCCGGTGATATCGACCGAGTACATCGAGACCGAGGAACTGCTGCCCACCTACCGCGTCTACTACCCGGCGGCGGACGGCCTGCGCTTCGCGCTCAAGCGCATCGTCACCAACTTCCAGCTCGACGCGGACTTCGTCGACCTCGACCGCGACGTCAGGCTGGTCGAGGCGCGCATGACGGAACATTTCGGACTGGATCGGCCGGAGCCGAACCTGCAGTTCCAGGTGCTGTCCAGCCTGTTCTTCCGCAACAAGGGCGCCTACATCGTCGGCCGCGTGATCAATGGCGCGCGCGAGTATCCGTTCGTGATCCCGGTGCTGCATCAGCCGCCGGGCCACGAAAAGCGGCGCCGGCTGGTGCTCGACACCGTGCTGACCGACCAGGAACAGATCGTCGTCCTGTTCTCCTTCACGCGCGCCTATTTTTTGGTGGACATGGAAGTGCCCTCGGCCTATGTGACTTTCCTGCGCGGCTGCATGCCCAGGAAGGCCAGGAGCGAGATCTACACCATCCTCGGCCTGCAAAAGCAGGGCAAGGCCCTGTTCTACCGCGACTTTTTGCAGCACCTGAAGCACAGTTCGGACGATTTCCGCATCGCGCCCGGCATCCGCGGCCTGGTGATGCTGGTGTTCGAGCTGCCGTCATTCCCCTATGTATTCAAGGTGATCAAGGACTTCTACCCGCCGCCGAAGGACACCACGCGCGCCCAGGTCAAGGAAAAATACCTGCTGGTGAAGTACCACGACCGCGTGGGCCGCATGGCCGACACGCTCGAGTACTCGAACGTGGCCTTCCCGCGGGCGCGCTTTTCCGAGGAACTGCTCGACGAGCTCAACAAATATGCGCCCTCGCTGGTCGAGATCGAAGGCGAGTGCATCGTCATCCGCCACCTCTACATCGAGCGCCGCATGGTGCCGCTGAACCTGTTCCTGGCCGACGCCCAGCAGCAGGGCAAGCAGGAGCTGGTCGAACATGGCATCATCGAATACGGCAATGCCATCAAGGACCTGGTCGCGGCGAATATCTTCCCCGGCGACATGCTGTACAAGAACTTCGGCGTGACCCGCCACGGCCGCGTCGTGTTCTACGACTACGATGAGATCGAGTACCTCACCGACTGCAATTTCCGCGACATCCCGCAGGCGCGCAACGAGGAGGACGAGATGGCCTCGGAACCCTGGTACCCGATCGGCAAGCACGACGTGTTCCCGGAACAGTTTGGCCGTTTCCTCCTTGGAAATCCGGCCATTCGCCACCATTTCATGCAGCACCACGCGGATCTCTTGACCCGCGATTATTGGCAATCGCACAAGGACCGCATCCTGGAAGGCGTCGTCGACGACATCTTCCCTTACCCCCAGCAGATCCGTTTCTGTCACGAAGCAAACCCCACCACGGCGCCGCATGCCGCGCATGCATCGCCACCCTCTATGGAGAACCTACACAATGAATGATCCAGTCGTTATCGTCGGCGCCGCCCGTACCCCGATGGGCGCCTTCCAGGGCGATTTTTCCTCGAAAACGGCGAGCGATCTCGGCGCGGTGGCGATCAAGGCCGCGGTGGAGCGCGCCGGCGTCGCAGCCGATGCCGTGGAACACGTCTACTTCGGTAACTGCCTGATGGCGGGCCAGGGCCAGGCCCCGGCGCGCCAGGCCCTGATCAAGGCCGGCCTGCCGATGTCGACCGGCGCCGTGACCCTGTCCAAGATGTGCGGTTCGGCCATGCAGGCCGCGATCTTCGCCCACGACCAGCTGGTCGCCGGCAGCGCCGACGTGGTCGTCGCGGGCGGCATGGAATCGATGACCAACGCGCCCTACCTGATCCCGAAGGCGCGCGGCGGCTACCGCATCGGCCACGCGCCGATGTTCGATCACATGATGCTCGACGGCCTGGAAGACGCCTACTCGCGCAACGAGAAGACCGGCGAAGGCCGTTCGATGGGCACCTTCGCCGAAGAGTGCGTGGCCACCTACCAGTTCTCGCGCGAAGAGCAGGACAACTTCGCGATCGAATCGGTCAAGCGCGCACAAGCCGCCAACAACGAAGGCTGGTTCGGCTGGGAAGTGGCGCCGGTCTCGGTTGCGACCCGCACCGGCGAACTGGTGATCGAGAAGGACGAAGGCCCGATGAAGGCCAAGGTCGACAAGATCCCGTCGCTCAAGCCGGCCTTCAAGAAGGACGGCACCGTGACCGCCGCCTCGTCCTCGTCGATCAACGACGGCGCCGCCGCGCTGGTGATGATGCGCGAATCGAAGGCCAAGGAACTGGGCCTGACCCCGATCGCCCGCGTGATCGGCCACGCTACCCATGCGCAGGAACCGAACCTGTTCACCACCGCCCCGATCGGCGCGATGCAGAAGCTGTTCAAGAAGACCGGCTGGAAGGCGAGCGACGTCGACCTGTTCGAGATCAACGAAGCCTTCGCCGCGGTGCCGATGGCCGCCATGCGCGACCTCGACATCCCGCACAGCAAGGTCAACATTCACGGCGGCGCCTGTGCCCTCGGCCACCCGATCGGCGCCTCGGGCGCGCGCATCATCGTCACCCTGCTGGGCGCGCTGAAGCGCACCGGCGGCAAGCGCGGCGTGGCCTCGCTGTGCATCGGCGGCGGCGAAGCGACCGCGATGGCGGTCGAGCTGGTGTAATGTTCGGTGCCGGCGGCAACGCCGGCGCCCTAGGGTCGGCGGCTCCGCCGCCGACGCGTTCAATCACCGTATGAATGGCCAAGGAGCTCCCATGCCCACTGCCCTGATCCTCGGCGCCTCGCGCGGCATCGGCCACGAGATGGTGCGCCAGTACAAGCAGGACGGCTGGCGCGTGATCGCCACCGCCCGCAAGCAGGAAGACTGCGACGCCCTGGCCGCGCTGGGCGCCGAAGCCCACCCGCTCGACGTCACCAGCGCCGATTCGATCGCCGCGCTGGGCTGGCGGCTCGACGACGAAAAGATCGACTGCGCCTGGCTGGTGGCCGGCGTCTACGGCCCTGTCCATTCCAGCTTCCCCACCCAGCAGGAATTCGACAGCGTCATGCACACCAACGTGCTGGCGGCGATGCGCCTGATCCCGATCGTGGCGCCGCTGCTCGCTCCCGCCGGGGGCAAGCTGGCCGTGCTGTCCTCGAAGATGGGATCGATCGGTGCGCGCCACAGCACCGAAGGCACGCTTTACCGCGCCAGCAAGGCCGCGCTCAACTCCGTGCTGGCCGATGCGGCCCTCACTTATGGCCCGCAGGGCGTGACCTGCGTGGCCTTCCATCCGGGCTGGGTGCAGACCGACATGGGCGGCGCAGGCGCGCCGCTCACCCCCGAAGACAGCGTGCGCGACCTGCGCGCCACGCTGGCACGACTGGATGCATCGTCCAACGGCGCCTTCCTGGACCACGACGGCAGCCCGATTCCGTGGTAACCACATCACAACGCACATAAGAACGAACGAGACACCATGATTCTGAACGAAGAACACCAGATGATCCGCGACGCCCTGCGCAGCTATGCGCAGGAGCGCCTGGCCCCCAACGCCGCCCGCTGGGACCGCGAGCACTACTTTCCCAAGGACGAGCTGAAGGAACTGGCCCAGCTGGGCGCCTTCGGCGTGGCGGTGCCGGAACAGTACGGCGGCGCAGGCCTGGACTACGTGGCCCTGGCCCTGGTGCTGGAGGAAATCGCGGCCGGCGACGGCGGCACCTCGACCATCATCTCGGTGAACAACTGCCCGGTGTGCAGCATCGCCATGATGTACGCCAACGAAGAGCAGAAGGCACGCTTCCTGCGCCCGCTGGCGCAAGGCGAGATGCTGGGCGCCTTCGCGCTCACCGAACCGCACACCGGCAGCGACGCCGCCGCGCTGCGCACCACCGCGGTCCGCGACGGCAACGAGTACGTCATCAACGGCACCAAGCAGTTCATCACCAGCGGCAAATACGGCGACGTGGCGATCGTCATGGCGGTCACCGATAAGGCGGCCGGCAAGAAGGGCATCAGCGCCTTCTGGGTGCCGACCGATACGCCGGGCTACACCGTGGCCGGCATCGAGCACAAGATGGGCCAGCATTCCTCGGACACGGCGCAGATCGTGTTCGAGAACTGCCGCGTCCCGGCCGAAAACCTCATTGGCGAGGAAGGCATGGGCTACAAGATCGCCCTGTCCGGCCTGGAGGGCGGCCGCATCGGCATCGCTTCGCAATCGGTCGGCATGGCGCGCGCCGCCCATGAAGCGGCGCTGGCCTACGCCAAGGAGCGCGAGAGCTTCGGCAAGCCGATCTTCGAGCACCAGTCGGTGCAGTTCCGCCTGGCCGAGATGGCGATGAAGATCGAGGCCGCGCGCCAGCTGATCCTGCACGCCGCATCGATGAAGGACGCCGGCCTGCCCTGCCTGAAGGAAGCCGCGATGGCCAAGCTGTTCGCCTCCGAGATGGCCGAGCGCGTGGTGTCCGACGCGATGCAGGTCTTCGGCGGCTACGGCTACGTGGCCGACTTCCCGGTCGAGCGCATCTACCGCGACGTGCGCGTGTGCCAGATCTACGAAGGCACCAGCGACATCCAGAAGATCCTGATCGCACGCGCCCTGTGATCGCGATCCGCCTGGCGCAGGAGAGCGACCTGCCGGCGCTGTTCGCCTACCTGGGCGAACAGCTGCTGGAGAACGGCAGGGACGGCATGGCGCTGTTCCAGCCGATGGCGCGCACGGACGATCCGCTGGTGCCGGAGCCCATGCGCGCGCGTTTCACGGCCGGCATGGCCACGCCCCTGGACGAGCCGGGTTGGCGCCGCGTATGGATCGCACTCGACGCGCACGGCGCCATCGCCGGACACATCGACCTGCGCGCCCATGCGGAAGCCGAGGCGGCGCACCGCGCCGTGCTCGGCATGGGCGTCCACCGCGGCCACCGCCGCCACGGCCTGGGGGCGCGCCTGGTCGACGCCGCCCTGTCCTGGGCGCGCGCTACCCCGACGCTGGCATGGGTGGACCTCGATGTGCTGTCGGCGAACACCGCGGCGCGGCGCCTGTACGAGCGCACCGGTTTTGTCCAGATTGGCGAGATCGCCGACTTGTACCGCATCGATGGCGAATCCATCGGATCGGTCATGATGAGCTGCCGCCTGCATCGCTGACCTCCTGTCCTCCTCATGATGCCAACCACAGCCCGACTTCTCTCCGCCCTGGCCCTGCTTGCACCGGGCGCCGTATCCGCAGCCGACGCGCCGGGCTATCTCGGCGAAGCGGACTGCCGCATCGCGGCGCTCAAACCCGCACCTGTGGACAACAGGATCGCATGGAACGGCGGGTGCAAGGATGGCTATGCCGACGGCAAGGGCGCGCTCGAATGGCGGACCGGCGAAAAGAAGCCGCGCCGCATCGAAGGAACGCTGGTGCGCGGCGAGATCGCCGGCGAAGCCACCCTCACCTACCAGGGCGGCGCCTACATCGGCACCTTCAGGCATGGCGTGCCGCATGGTTCCGGCTATTTCAAGCATGCCAATGAGGGCGGACTGTACGAAGGCGGTGTCGTCGATGGAAAACGCGAAGGCGCCGGCATGCACATTGCACCCGACCGCTCGACCTATGAAGGCCAGTGGAAGGCCGGCAAGCGCCATGGCTTCGGCAAGGCGGTGTTCGCCCTCGGCGGCAGCTACGAAGGCGAGTGGCGCGAGGGCGAGTTCAACGGCAAGGGCAAGATCGTCTATGCGGGGAGCGGCAGCGTCCACGAAGGCGAATTCCATGACGGCAGGCCTGCCGCCGCGGCGCCGGAGGCTGCGCGCGAGCCCGGGCGGTTCACCCTCAAGAGCGAGCGTACCGATTTCGGATCGCGCTTCCGTAGCGAACGCGCCGTCGGATTCGCCCCGCTCGACGCGCCGTGGCAGGCACTGACGCCCGGCCAGCAACGCGTCGTGCGTGATGCTTATCCGGCATTGGACGAGCGTGACGAGCCGCCCTATCCGCTCGAGGGAACGCGCGCCTTCTACAAGGCGACGGCGGATGTCTATCAGAAGTTCGTGGGCCTGGAGGGCAGCGCGCTCGTCTATGTGCTGGTGGGAACCGACGGCGCGCCGAAGAGCGCCAGCGTGATCGGTGCGCCCCATCCGGACCTGGGACGCTATCTCTCGATGGTGGCCATGACCCAGCGCTTCAAACCCGCCTCGTGTGCGGGCAAGCCTTGCGAAATGATCTATCCGGCCGCGTTCCAGTTCACCACCGATTGAGCCGCGTTACTGCTTGCGCTGCAGCGCCACCGAATAGGGATGCAAGGTCGCCTTCATGATGCCGGCCTTCACGGCCGGATCCTCGTTCATGAACTTGCGCGCCGCCGCTTCGTTCTCGGCCTCGAAGATCACCAGTCCGAAGGTCTTGTCCAAGGTTTCCGAAGTACGCCCGGCCAGGATCACCTGCCCTTTTTCGGTGGCCTGCTTGAGGCGCTCGAAGTGCTGCGTGGTCGCGGCCCTGTCCTTCTCGCTCCATCTCGCTTCGTCCTGCAGCCGCGGCGCCACGCGCAGCATGTAGAGGAATTGCTGGCGCTTGCCCGCCTGGGCATGATCGTACCCCTGCGCCTGGACCTGCGCCAGCGGCGTGGCCAGCAGTGCGCCCAGCGCGGCGTGCAGGATGGCGGTCTTCAACTTCATCATGCTGGTCTCTCCGGTGTGAACGGTCCAGTATGCCACGGACCTAGGACGGGTCGGCGATGCGCGAGGAATGCGAGGACACCAGCACCCAGTCGGCGCCCTGCTTCAGCCACACGCGCGTGAAGCGGAAACGCCCGCTCCATGGCTTGCCGTTCGAGACCGCCGACTGCACGCTGATCCCGTTCACCACCGCCATCGCGCCGTATTCGCGGATCGTCACCTCCTGGTTGACGATTGGTCCGTTGACCCGCTGCCGCATGCGCAGCTCGGCCAGGTAGTCGGCTTTGTGCTGGACCCGCCCGTCTGAATGGACCAGCACGAAGTCGGGCGCGATCAGGCGCTCCAGGGCGTCGACGTCGGCCTGCTGGCGCAGGGTGTTCCAGGAAGCGTCGCGCGCGGCCAGCACGGCGTCGAGGGCCTGCGCGGCCATCGGGGCGCCGGCGAGCGCCAGCGCGAGGAAGATGGAGGATATGGTCTTCATGGTCAGGCGACGGCGCTCTCTAACAAGGTCACGGTCTGCCTATGGGTGTCGAGCGTGGCGCGCACGCCCATCGGCAGGGTGAACTGATTGCGGATATGGCCGATGGAATAACCGCTCACGGCCGGGATGGTCAGGGGCTGCAGGTGCAGGTCGAGCGTCTGGTCGAGGGTCAGCGAGATCTCTTCGTGTTCCGGTCCGCAGTTGTCGCAGATGCCGATCATCAGCGCCGCGGCCTGGTCGAAGCCGCCGGCCAGGTTCAGCTGGGTCATCCAGCGGTCGATGCGGTAGGGCGCCTCGTTGACCTCTTCCAGGAACAGGAGGCAGTCTCGGTAGTCGCAGGCATAGGGCGTGCCGGCCAGCGCGGCCACCAGCGACAGGTTGCCGCCCATGAGCGGGCCGGTGGCCACGCCCGCGGTCACGGTGCGGATGCCGTAGTGCGGCTCGGTGAGCGCGCGCTGGGCGTTTTCCGCCGCCATCGGGATGGTGTAGGTCGGGCGCGGATCGGTCAGCACGGCCATCATGTGCTCGCGCGAATAGTCCGACATGGTCGACGAGGCCACCGGGCCGTGGAAAGTCACCAGACCGACGCGTGTGTAAATAGCCAGGTGCAGGGCGGTGATGTCGGAGTAGCCGAGCAGGACCTTCGGGTTCCTGCGTATGAGTTCGTAGTCGAGGCCGGACAGCAGCGAGATGCAGCCGGAGCCGCCGCGGATCGGCCAGATCGCCTTGACCTCGGGATCCGCGAACATGGCGTGCAGGTCGGCCAGGCGCTGCTGGACGGAGCCGGCATAGTTGCCGAACACCGAGCGCAGGTAGGCGCCGGTCTTGACCCGGAAGCCGAGCGATTCGATGTTGCGCACGGCCTTTTCGATGGCGCGCTCAGTGGTATAGCCGCCCGGGGCGATCAGGCCGACGGTGTCGCCCTGGCGCAGGCGTGGGGGTTTGATGAGCTGTTTCATGGGGCGTGGGGGCGAACGGCGGCGTGCGGCGGAGGCGGCGCCGGGGAAGGACACGGTCAATGCGGCAGCGACCAGGGCGCCGAAGCCGCGGCGGTCAATCTTCATACGCGACGTGTAGTACGTCATCCCCGCGCAGGCGGGGACCCAAGTTCTGCATGCACAGTCGACACGCGAGCAAACTTGGGTTCCCGCCTGCGCGGGAATGACGGTCTTGGGGCAGCGGGATGAATGGTTTCATTGGCTGCTCCCTATTAATGAAAAAACGGCCCGCGCCCAAGGCGCTGGGCGCCTTGCGGACGACGGGCCGCCAATGGGACCGAACCGGACCAATCAGAAGAACTTATAGGTCGCCATCAGGGTGAACGAGCGGCCACGCGGGTCGGCCACGCGCGGTTCCCACGAGCTGCCGGCGCCGGTGTTGCTGTCGTAGGTGATCGCGAACGGCGGATCCTCGTCCAGCAGGTTCTTCACGCCGGCGGTCAGGGTCAGGTTCTTGAAGCCGGTGTAGTTCACGGTCAGGTGGAAGATCGAGTAGTCGTCCACTTTCGCGTTGTAGTTCGACGGCGTCACCAGGCCATTGGCCACGCCCGGCAGCACCTGGTCGTCATAGCCCGAACGGTAGATGTTCTGCAGCATGCCGCTCCAGTTGCCGTACTTGTAGGTCGCGTAGGCGCTGTGCTTCCACTTCAGGCCCAGGTCGCCGGTGAAGACGAAGCGGCCCACTTCGCTCTCGCCGAAGGGTGCGTTGGTGGTGGCGCGCGACTTCTTCTCCAGCAGGCGCGAACCGTCGATGCCCACGCTCCACTGCGAGCCGGTGCTGAACTTGCCGTTGAAGCGGGCGCCCACCTCGACGCCGCGGGTGATGCGCTCGCCGGCGTTGAGCCAGCGCTGGTCGATGCCGACCAGCTGGCCGGCGGCGTTGCGCACGAAGGAATCCTGGAAGAACTCGTAGTTGGCGACCATGGTCGTCAGGTTGAACGAGTCGATCGTGTTTTCCTTGCGGATTTCCCACAGGTCGGCGTTGGCCGAGAAGGTGCTGGAGGGCTCGAACACGAAGCCGATGCTGCCCTGCTTCGCGGTTTCAGGACCCAGCTCCGGCCTGCCGCCGCTCAAGGTTTCCGGGTTCACCGATTCGCAGCCAGGCTTGGTGCTGTCGGCCTTGCCGCCCGGGCAGGTGGCCGGGTCGGCCAGGTCCTTGCCGGCATACGGCGAGACGGTCAGGCCGTTGAACAGCTGGTTGAAGGACGGGGCGCGGAAGCCTTCGTTGTACGAACCGCGGAACAGCAGTGACGCGATCGGCTGGTAGCGGAACGAGATCTTCGGGTTGGTGGTGCTGCCGAAGCCCGTGTAGTCGTCGCGGCGCACGGCCAGCGTGACTTCGAGGTCCTTGGTGACCGGCACCAGCACCTCGGCGTAGACCGCCTTGATGTCGCGCTTGACCTTGTCCAGTGCGTTGACGTCGTCGAAGGGCGCGTTCAGGATCGCGCGGCGCTCGGCGATGTTGCGCTCGTCGCCGTTGAACTTGTATTCCTCGCGGCGCAGGTCGGTGCCGACAGCGGCCATGACGGAACCGCCCGGCAGCTTGAAGACTTCGCCCGACAGCGCGGCGTCGAACTGGGTCATGGTGGTCTTGCCGCCATACAGGGTGACGCCGGCGGCCGAGGTGCTGTTGATCAGGGCGATCGCTTCCGCGCTCTGGGCCTGGCCCGGCATCAGGAAGGGATTGATCTTGCCCGAGCCGAGGGCCGCGGCCAGCGGCGCGGTGTAGTTGTAGCCGGTGCCCAGCAGCGAGCTCGACTCGCTGTAGGCGCGCGCCAGGCCGACGCGGTAGTCGAAGCGGCGCTCGCCGATGTTGAGCGGACCGTCGGCGCCGACCAGCACGCGGCCGGCCTTGGTTTCGGTGGTGATCTCGCGGTTGCCGCACTCCATGCAGCGCCAGCGGTAGGCGATCGGCAGGCCATAGTTGGCCGCGATGCCCGGGAACTGCTTGACCAGCGCGTCGTACACGGTGTTATACGCGGCGCCGGTGCTCGGGTAGAACGAGGTCGGGCCGAAGGTCGATGCCGACGGCGAGACCTGGTTCGGCGAGAAGCGCTTGGCGACTTCGACGCGCGAGCCGACCGCCTCGGCGAAGAACTGGTGCTCGCCGGACTGGAAGGTGGCGCGCGCGAGGGCGTTGCTGTTCTTGACCGGCTGCTGCAGCACGGCGGCGCGGCCGGTGTCCCAGGCGCAGCCGAAGGCGGCGGACGCGGTGTCCCACAGCTTCTCGTCATAGGCGCCCATGCCGTCGATGCTGTTGCAGCCCGGGCCGCCCGGCAGGTCGAGCAGGCTGATGCCGTTGTAGCCGACAGTGCCGCCCGGCAGGGTCGGGCCGGTGCCGGTGCGCGACAGCAGGGTCGGCGCCAGGCCGGTGGCGAAGATGTTGGCGTGCGGCGCGCCGCGGGTGTCGACCGACACGCCGCGGTTCGGCTGGAAGGTGTTCACGAAGTCGCGCTGGTCGCCGCGCAGGGCCTTGTTCTCGCTGTGCGCGAGGGTCGCCAGCACGTTCCAGCCGTCGTTGTCCAGGTCGCCCCAGCCGCCGGTCAGCGAGGCGCGGCCGATTTCGCCGCCGCTCTCTTCGGCCACGTCGACGAAGCCTTGCGCTTCCAGGCCCTTGTAGTTCTTGCGCAGGATGAAGTTGATCACGCCGCCGATCGCGTCGGTGCCGTAGGTCGAGGACGCGCCATCCTTCAGCACTTCGACGCGCTCCACCGCCGCCATCGGGATCGAGTTCAGGTCGACCGCCGAGCCCTTCATGCCGTGGGTCGCCACGCGGCGGCCGTTGAGCAGCACCAGGGTGGAATCCGAGCCCTGGCCGCGCAGGTTGGCCGAGGAAGCGCCGTTGTTGCCGCGCTGGGCGCCCGAGGTCACGTCGGCGTTCGAGGCCAGGTTGTCCGAGCCGTTGCCGTTGACGTTGAGGGTGGCGATCAGCTGTTCGGCGGTGACGATGCCCTGGTCTTCGAGCTGCTTGCGCGAGATGATTTCCACCGGCAGCGCGCCTTCCTTGGCGATGCGCTTGATGCTACTGCCGGTGATTTCCACCCGCTGCATCCCCTGCACGGGCGGCTGCTGCTGCGCCACCGCCGGGCTCATCACCCCGATCAGGGCGATCATGTGTGCCAGCTTCTTTACCTTCACGCGTTTCTCCTAACGTTTCCTTGGTCGTCGACCCGTGGACCGGGCCTGCTCTGTGCGCAATCTCTTGGTATTACGCTATTTTGTTGACTTGAGAGTAAGCGCAACAAATTAACGCTATCCAATGAATAATCTAGAGGCCAGTATAACTAAGGGGAATATTTTCCTTAGGAAAAACTCACCGATTCCCGCCTCTCCCTCTGGCTGAACGTGCTCTTTCTGCAACATCGACATCCAGATAACGCCAGGCCGTGAATTCGACCGGATGGCGTTTGTAGTTTTTCAACCACGGATGGCGCAGGTCGCCGGACAACACATGGGTCAGCGGCACCCAGGGGTTGTAGGCATGGATCAGCTGGTTCATCTCGAAGTAGAGCTTCTGGCGCTCCGGCCCGTCGCTCAGGCGGCGCGCCTGTTCGTAGCGCAGGTTATAGGCCGGCAGGTCGAAACGCGCATAGTTGGCGCGGCCCGCGTTGGGGCCGTAGAGCAGCTGGTAGAAGTTGTCGCCGTCGGGGAAGTCGGCGATCCAGTTACTCTCGAACATCTGGACCGTCCCCAGGCGCGAGGCCTTGATGATCTCGGTCTTCTTGTCCGACTTGAACACCACGCGCAGGCCGATCGCGTTCAGGCACTTGCGCCACAGTTCGTCGCGCAGGCGGCCGCCGACGGTGGCCTCGCTGTGCATGGTCAGCGTCAGCGCCTTGCCGTCCGGCGCCCGGCGAAACCCATCGGGGTCGCGCCGGCTGTAGCCGTGGCGGTCCAGCAGCGCGTTGGCCAGCGCGGGGTCGTAGGGCACCGGGCTGCGATAGCTGGGATCGTAGCCCAGCACATTGGGCGGCAGCGGCGACTCGGCCTTGATCGCGAAGCCTTTTTTCAGCAGGGCGATGTCCTCGGCATTGTTATACGCCATCGAGATCGCGCGCCGCAGGGCCACCTTGTCCTTGCCGTAGCCGCCGACCACCGGGTCGTTCATGTTCATCCACATGTAATAGGTCTGCAGCACCGGGAAGCGCGACAGCACGATGCCGCGCGCCGCCAGCTCCGGCTTGAGCCGGCCGTCGCGCACCACCATGTCGGTCATCGATTCGGGAATCTGTTCCAGGTAATCGTATTCGGCGTTCAGGAAGCCCAGCATGCGGCCCTGGAACTCCTCGGCGATCTTCACTTCCACCCGGTCCACGCGCGGCAGGCGCTTGCCTTCCAGGGCGGCGGCGAGCGCACGGTCCTCCGCGTTGTGACCTGGCGTGGCGTGGAACACCGCCGTCGAATCCGGGTTGGCCAGCAGGACGATGCGGTCGCTGCGCTTCCAGTCGCCGAGCATGAAGGGGCCGGTGCCGACCGGATGGTTGCCGGCCTGGCCGGGATAGGCCTCGATCACCTCGCGCGCCACCACGCCGGTGGCCGCCGTGGCCAGGTAGAACAGGAAGTTGTTGTCCGGTGCGTTCAGGCGGATGCGCAGGGTGTAGCGCTCAAGCGCCTGCAGGCCGGCCACCGGCACGTCGGGGCCGTAGCGCTTGCGCAGGGTCTCGTCGCCGGCGATCTTCCCCTCGAACATATAGGCCCAGGGCGACTTGAGCGTGGGGTCGTACAGGCGCTTGATGCTGTAGACGTAGTCCTGGGCCGTGACCTCGCGCCGGGCGCCCTTGAAGGCCGGGTCGGGCGTGAACAGGATGCCGGGGCGGATGCGGAAGGTGTAGCTCAGCCCGTCGGCACTCACCTCGGGCATGGCGGCGGCCGTGTTGGGGCGCAGCTTGGCGGGGCGCGCCAGGTAGTCGTAGCGCAGCAGGGGGTCGAACAGGTTTTCCAGCAGCGACAAGGTGGCGTTGTCGGAGGCGACGGCCGGATCGAGCCCGGTTTCGCTGGTGGACAGGAACATGCGCAGGACTTTTTCTGTCCGCATTTTCTCCCCTGGCGCCCCCTGTGGAGCGGCGGCGCCACAGAGCAGGGGGAACAGCAAGGCGGCGGCGGTCAGGCGAAGTTTCATGGCGGCGGGTCCTGTTGGGCGTTGCGTATCATATGCGCGGCCCCCGGCGCAGGCAAATGGCGACAGCGCGGCGGTGCATAACTTTTTCGCATGGCGCGGCTGCATTCTTTCATCGTGGCAGCACTTTCCCGGCCTATACTCTCCGCTGCACAATCTGCAGACCTTTGCGGCGATTCCTTCATGGCACTCAATTACATCTGGACCGGCTTTTTCCTCGTAGGCTTCATTGCCGCCCTGTTTCAATGGATGTTCCTGGGCGATACCGAGATCTTCAAGCGCATCATCGACGGCACCTTCGACTCGGCCAAGATGGCGGTGATGGACATCGCCCTGCCGCTGGCCGGTGTCATGACCTTCTGGCTCGGGATCATGAACGTGGGCGAGAAGGCCGGTGCGATCCGGGTATTCGCGCACGTCATCGGCCCCTTCTTCGCGCGTATCTTCCCGGGCGTGCCGCGCGACCATCCGGCCAACGGCCACATGGTGATGAACTTCTCGGCCAACATGCTGGGCCTGGACAACGCCGCCACCCCCTTCGGCCTGAAGGCGATGGAAAGCCTGCAGTCGCTCAACCCGAAGAAGGACGAGGCCACCGACGCCCAGCTCATGTTCCTGGTGATCCAGACCTCGGGCCTGACCATCATTCCGCTGGCGGTGATGGCCCAGCGCGCCGTGCTGGGCGCGGCCAATCCGGCCGACATCTTCATCCCGACCCTGATCGCGACCTATACCGCCACCATCGCCAGCATCATCGCCGTCGGCCTGCGCCAGCGCATCAACCTGCTCGACCCGGTGGTGTTCGGCTGGATCGGCGGCACCGCCGCGCTGATCGCCTCGATCGTGTTCAGCTTTACGTATTTCCTCGACAAGGCGCAGATCCAGCTGGTGTCGAACGTGATCGCCAACCTGGTCCTGTTTTCGGTGATCGCCGCCTTCATGACGGGGGCCCTGATCAAGAAGGTCAATGTCTTCGAAAACTTCATCGAGGGCGCCAAGGCCGGCGTCGAAACCTCGATCAAGATCATTCCCTACCTGGTCGGCATGATCGTGGCGATCAGCGTGGTGCGCAATTCCGGCGTCCTGGGCCTGATCGTCAGCGGCTTCGCCTGGGTCTTCAACGCGCTCGGACTGCAGACCGACTTCGTCGGCGCCCTGCCCACCGCGCTGATGAAGTCTCTGTCCGGCAGCGGCGCGCGCGCCATGATGATCGACGCGATCAAGACCTATGGCGTGGATTCCTTTGTCGGCCGGCTGTCGAGCATCCTGCAGGGCGCGTCCGACACCACCTTCTACATCATCGCGCTGTATTTCGGTTCGGTCGGCATCCGCAAGACCCGCTATGCGGTCAGCTACGGCCTGCTGGCCGACCTGATCGGCATCATCGCCGCCGTCTTCGTCGCCTACCTCTTCTTCGGTTAAGGAGTCCCATGTTCCGCCCCCTCGTCCTTGTCGCCGCCCTGTTCGCCGCTTCGGCCTTTGCCCACGCCCAGCTGCCGGAACCGGTAGCCCAGGTCCTGGCGCAGAACGGCCTGCCCGAGGATGCGCTGGGGGTACTGGTGCTGAAGGGCGACGCGGTGGTGCTGTCGCACCAGGCGAACCTGCCGATGCAGCCCGCCTCCACCATGAAACTGGTGACCACCCTGGTGGGCCTGGAGCGCCTGGGTCCCGTGTTCCGCGGACGCACCGAGCTGCGCACCACGGGCACGATCGAGGGCGGGGTCCTGCGCGGGAACCTGATCCTGAAGGGCGGCGCCGACGTCGACCTCTCTAGCGAAGCCATCGAAAGCATGCTGCGCGCCCTGCGCTACCAGGGTGTGAAGCGCATCGAAGGCGACCTGGTGCTGGACCGCCAGCTGTTCCAGCCGGCGCGCCAGGATGCCGTCGCGCCGCCCTTCGACGAGTCGCCGGAAGCGTATTACAACGTGATCCCCGACGCCCTGCTGGTCAACAAGAACATGGTGCAGGTCGACATGCGCGCAAGCGGCAAGCGCCTGGCGCTGCGCATGCAGCCGGAGCTGGACGGGGTGAGCATCGCGTCAAGCATGGCCCTGGTCGACGCCGACTGCGCCAAGTGGGAAGACGGCTGGAAGCTGCCGGAAGCGGTGCGCGGCAAGGATGGGAAGATCCGCATCGTCCTGCACGGGACCTTCCCGAAGAACTGCAACCAGACCTACAGCATCAATGTGCTGGACCGCGACGACTACGTCGGCCGCCTGGTGCGGCAGACCTGGAAGTCGCTGGGCGGGCGCATGAACGGCAAGACGGTGGCGGGCGTCACGCCGCCGGAATCGACCCTGCTGGCCGAACACAGCGCGCGCATGCTGCCGGAGCTGGTCCGCGACATCAACAAGCCCTCGGACAACGCACTGGCGCGCACCCTGTTCCTGAGCATGGGCAGCCTGCAATCCGACCCGGCAAAAGGCAGCGTGGCCCTGCCTGCACCTGGCGAGGGCGAGACCACCTTCACGCGCGCCGACGCCGCCGTGCGCGAGTGGATGCGCAACCAGCGCATCGACGACACCGGCTTCGTGATCGAGAACGGTTCCGGCCTGTCGCGCATCGAGCGCATCAGCCCCCAGCAGATGGGCTACCTGCTGCTGGCCGGCCTGCGCAGCCCCTGGGCGCCTGAATTCCAGGCCAGCATGCCGATCGTCGCCATGGACGGCACCATGCGCCGCCGCCTGCACGGCAGCGCCGCGGCGGGACGCGCGCGCCTCAAGACCGGCACGCTGCGCAATGTGACGGCGCTGGCAGGCTATGTGCCGGATGCGAACGGGACGATGTGCGTGTTCGTGGCGATGGTGAACAGCGAGCAGGCGGGCAATGGCAAGGGGCGGGCGGTGCTGGATGCGCTGGTGGACTGGGTAGCGCGGTCGGGAGGACAGCAGGCGGGAGTTGTGCAGGCGGCGCCGTGATCAAACCTGGGTAAAAACACGGCTCAACCGTAACAATGTTTAGTTAAGACGAAACATGCACGTCGTCCCCGCGTAGGCGCACTGCTGTCCCGGATAATTTCACCTAGCTGAAAATCGTCATCCCCGCGAAGGCGGGGACCCAAG
>NZ_JBAMDH010000037.1:0-64309 GCF_036961685.1 Massilia sp. DD77 | reverse complement strand
CAGCTCCTGCTGGTCCAGGTGCCCCAGCTTGTCCGGATTGCGGGTCACGTAGATCGCCTTGATCTTGCCGCCGTCGATCTCGACCGCGAGCGTCTGCAGCAGGGCGTCGTTCTCGACCGTCACCTGGCCCGGCAGCCCATCGATCAGGGTGTCGCACAGCACCTGGGCCGCCACCCATCCCTTGCCCGCCAGGGCGCCGAGGAAGCGGCTGACCTTGTCCAGGCCAACAATCGGATTGATCGACGAGTTGCGCTTGCCGCCGCCGTCCGCGTAGAACACCACGTCGTCCGCCAGCAGCTGCTTGAGCTGCCCGAGGTTGCCGCTGCGCGAGGCGGCGAAGAAGGCGCTGGCGATCCTTTGGCGCTGGTCGCCCGCGACCGGGAAACGCGGCCGCGCCGCCTGGACATGGGTACGCGCGCGGCTGGCCAGCTGGCGCGCGGCGGCCGGGTCGCGGCCGATCGCGTCGGCCACTTCGGTGAACTCCATCTCGAACACGTCGTGCAGCAGGAAGGCCGCGCGCTCAAGGGGCGACAGGCGCTCCATGGCCAGCATCAGGGGCAGGGTGATGTCGTCGGCCTCGTCGTCGGGGGCGATCCAGGGCTCGGGGAGCCAGGCGCCGATGTACTGCTCGCGCTGGATGCGGGCCGATTTCAGCACGTCCAGGCACAGGCGGGTGACGGTGCGCACCAGGTAGGCCTCGGGATTGACTACGGCTTCGCGGTCGGCGTGGTGCCAGCGCAGGTAGGCGTCCTGCACCACGTCCTCGGCTTCGGCCACCGAGCCGAGCATGCGGTAGGCGATGCGCTGCAGGCGCCGCCGGCGGGCCGCGAAGAAGGCGGCGAAATCGGGAACGATGGTATCCATGCGCTGGGAGCTTACTCCCGGTGCGGGTGGGGCGCTAGTGCTTGAGGGAAGAGGAATGGCGGGCATGTCGTCCTTGGTGGATGCTGGTCATGCAGCAAGGACGAGCGGGCGGCCCGCGATGTGACATCCGGCCGGCAAAACCCGGCCGGATGCGGACCTCCCTGGACTCAGTAAGTCAGCGTCACCAGCGACACCGCCTGGCGCGGCAGCTGCATCCTGACGACCGCCTTGCCGTCCGGCGTCTTCAGGCTGCCGGGCTTGCCCAGCTGGGCCAGTGCGCCCGCCTTCTCCAGCGCGGCGACCTGCGCGGGTGTCGGATTGGCCGGTGAACCCATGCGCTTCCAGGCCGTGTACGCATTGCTGTTGTCCTGGTCGACCCGGTAGTGGCGCAGCTGGACCCGCCTGGCGGGTATTCCGCTGATGTGGAGCTCCACGGGCGAACCCGCATCGACGATGTCGTCGTCGTGGTAGTTCCAGACCATCACGGCCACGCTGCGCTTGTCCTTGCTCGCCAGGGCATTGATGTCGGTGCGCGCGCCGCGCACGCCGCCGGCCTGGATGGCCGCCGCGTCGTAGGCCTGGTCGCCGCCGACCGCCACGCGCTCGCCGCGCATCATGCCGAGCATGCGGAACACGTTCAGCACCGGCTTGTCCACGCCATTCGTGGCCAGGTCGCGGAAGCCCGCGAACCAGGGCTGGTCCTCGAATTCGAAGGACCAGTTGACTGCGCCGATCAGGTTGACGCCGCGGCGGGCGGCCAGGTCGTACTCGCGCGCGATCGAGGCCGCGGTATAGCTCGCGTACAGGGTGCCATTGCGGTAGGCGTTCTCGGGATTGGTCTGCATGCCGCAGGCGGCGCAGCCTTCCGGGTCGGATTCGCCGACGATCACCGGAATGCCCTTCAGCTCCGGGTATTTCTCGACCAGGGCGAAACCCTGGTCGAGGCGCTGGAAATGGATGCCCATGCCCATCTGGACCCGGCCGTCGAGCACCCTCGGCTGGCCCTTGGCGTGGAAGGCCACGAAGTCGAGCGGCGAACCGGTCTTGCCGGTGGCGTAGTTCTTGCCGCGCAGCGCATGTTCGAGGAAGTCGTCCATGAAGCGGCCGGCGCCCGCGGTATGCGGTCCGCCCATGCGCGCCGTCGGCAGCGCACGCTTGACCGCGTCGGCGGCGTAGTCGTACATCTTGAAGTATTCGCGCTTGGTGTCGGGCGCGATCAGGTAGTGGCCGTCCGGCTCGTTCCATACTTCCCAATACCAGCTTTCCACCTCCTTCCGGCCATAGCGCTCCACGCTGTGCTTGACCCACTGGTAGATCAGCTCGGCCCATTTGTCGTAGTCCTTGGGCGGCGTGGCCCAGCCGGTCATGATCTGCTCGTAAGGCACGCCCGGCTTCCAGCTGTGCTGGTAGGGCTGGGGACGCTGCGACAGCGCTTCCGGCATGAAGCCGATCTGGGCCAGTGGTTTCATCCCGCGCTCTACATAGGTGTCGAAGATGGCGTCGACGATGGTCCAGTCGTAGACCGGCTTGCCGTCCTTGTCTTCACGGTACATGCCGGTGGAGCCCCATTTGAGGGCATGGCTGCCGTCGCCCGAGGTCATCAGGTTATGCGCGCGCACGTACACCGGGACGGGGCTCATGGTGGCGATCTGGCTCAGGAGCTTCTTGCCGTTGGGAGCGGTGGTGTAGTTGGGCTCGTCGTAGCCGAACCAGGCCCAGATCGGGGTCATCGGGCCCTTGGACTGGCTGGCGTCGACGGTCAGCCTGACCGGGGTGGAAGCAGCGGAAGGAGTAGCGGCGGGAGAAGCGGCGGGGGAAGCGGCGGGGGAGGCGGCGAGGCCGAGCGGCGCCGCGGCCGCCAGGCACACGGCGGAAAGGAGTCTCTTCATTCTTGTTCTCGTGGAAGGGGTGTGCGGACGATGTTAGGCTGCTGCCAGTTCATCGTCCAATCACACTTTTTCCCGCCGAGATACAGAATCCGGTATCGGCAGCCCGCTGCCGAGCCCGGCAGTTGCACGGACTTACGCGTCCTGCATCACGCAGTCGACGAAGTAGCCCAGCTTGCCGTCCACCTCGCGCTTGACCAGGCCGTGCACGTCGGTCTCGAAGCCCGGGAAGCGCTCGTTGAAGTCGCGTGCGAAGCGCAGGTAGTCGACGATGGTCTTGTTGAAGCGCTCGCCCGGGATCAGAAGCGGAATACCCGGCGGGTAAGGCGTCAGCAGGATGGCCGTGATGCGGCCTTCCAGCTGGTCGATCGCCACGCGCTCGATCTGGCGGTGCGCCATCTTGGCGAAGGCGTCCGACGGCTTCATGGCCGGGACCATGTCCGAGAGGTACATCTCGGTGGTCAGGCGCGCCACGTCGTACTGGGCGTAGAACTGGTGGATCTCGGTGCACAGGTCGCGCAGGCCGCGGTTCTCGTAGCGCGGGTTGGCCGAGGCGTACTGCGGCATCACGCGCCACATCGGCTGGTTCTTGTCGTAGTCGTCCTTGAACTGCTGCAGCGCCGTCACCAGGGTATTCCAGCGGCCCTTGGTGATGCCGATGGTGAACATGATGAAGAAGGAGTACAGGCCGCACTTCTCGATGATGACGCCGTGCTCGGCCAGGTACTTGGTCACGATCGAGGCCGGGATGCCGGTCTCGCCGAACTTGCCGTCCAGGCTCAGTCCCGGGGTGACGATGGTGGACTTGATCGGGTCCAGCATGTTGAAGCCTTCGGCCAGCTTGCCGAAGCCGTGCCAGTCGTCGTCGGCATGGATCATCCAGTCCTTCTGTTCGCCGATGCCTTCTTCCGACATCACGTCCGGGCCCCAGACCTTGAACCACCAGTCCTGGCCGAAGTCCTGGTCCACCTTCTTCATGGCGCGGCGGAAGTCCAGCGCTTCCAGGATCGATTCCTCGACCAGGGCGGTGCCGCCGGGCGCTTCCATCATGGCCGCGGCCACGTCGCAGGAAGCGATGATCGAGTACTGCGGCGAGGTCGAGGTGTGCATCAGGTAGGCCTCGTTGAAGGCGTCCTGGTCGAGCTTGACCGATTCCGACTCGCGCACCAGCACCTGCGAGGCCTGCGACAGGCCGGCCAGCAGCTTGTGGGTCGACTGGGTCGAGAAGATCATCGACTCCTTGGCGCGCGGGCGGTCCTTGCCGATCGCGTGCATGTTCTTGTAGAAGTCGTGGAAGGCCGCGTGCGGCAGCCAGGCTTCGTCGAAGTGCAGGGTGTCGATCTTCCCGTCCAGCATTTCGCGCAGGGTCTCGACGTTGTACACCACGCCGTCGTAGGTCGACTGGGTGATGGTCAGGATGCGCGGCTTCTTGTTGACGGCTTCGCGGGCGAATGGATTCGCTTCGATCTTGCGGGCGATCGATTCGGGCGTGAATTCCTCCAGCGGGATCGGGCCGATGATGCCGAGGTTGTTACGGGTCGGCATCAGGAACACGGGAATCGCGCCGCACATGATGATCGAGTGCAGGATCGACTTGTGGCAGTTGCGGTCCACCACGACGATGTCGCCCGGCGCCACGGTCGAGTGCCAGACCATCTTGTTCGAGGTCGAGGTGCCGTTGGTCACGAAGTAGCAGTGGTCGGCATTGTAGATGCGCGCGGCGTTGCGCTCGGACTTGGCCACCGGGCCGGTGTGGTCGAGCAGCTGGCCGAGCTCCTCGACCGCGTTGCAGACGTCGGCGCGCAGCATGTTCTCGCCGAAGAACTGGTGGAACATCTGGCCGATCGGGCTCTTCAGGAAGGCCACGCCGCCCGAGTGCCCCGGGCAGTGCCACGAGTAGGAGCCGTCGTAGGCGTAGTTCACCAGCGCGCGGAAGAAGGGCGGCGCCAGGCTGTCGAGGTAGGACTTGGCTTCGCGGATGATGTGGCGCGCCACGAATTCCGGGGTGTCCTCGAACATGTGGATGAAGCCGTGGAGCTCCTTCAGGATGTCGTTCGGGATGTGGCGGCTGGTGCGGGTCTCACCGTAGATGTAGATCGGGATGTCCGCGTTCTTGTGGCGGATCTCCTGGACGAAGGCGCGCAGGCCGGCCAGGGCGAAGTCCGTCTCTTCCAGCGAGCCGCCGCCGAATTCCTCGTCGTCGATCGAGAGCACGAAGGCGGATGCGCGCGACTGCTGCTGGGCGAAGGAGGACAGGTCGCCGTAGCTGGTGACGCCCACGACCTCCATGCCTTCCTGTTCCATCGCTGCCGCAAGGGCGCGAATGCCGAGACCGGAGGTGTTCTCCGAGCGGAAGTCCTCGTCAATGATGACGATGGGGAAACGAAATTTCATCGACAGCTCCAAAGCGAAGCGCCGTGGGGGCGGCGGTCCCTCACCGGGTCATCCCGGACGGGGCCGGCCGCCGCGCACGGCACCGTAAAAAAAGAAGAAGCGGATTTTCGCAGAAATCAGGGACTCCGGTGCAATTATTTTTGCTAGATTAACCAGAGTCCGCGATCCGCGGCGCACTACAGGGCTGCTACAGGGGCGCTACAGGGGCGCTACAGGGCGTCTCAGTTGTCGAGCCGCCTGCCGGCCCGCCGCAGCCCCTCGGTGAGGGCGGCCGCGGCAAGCGCGCTCATCAGGGGCACGGGCGAGAAGGCTGTCGGCGTGCTGTGCAGGGCGGCGAAGATGCCCAGGGTGATGCCGAAGGCGGCCACCGCGCAGGTCAGGGTCAGCAGCCAGGTACGGCGCGCCAGCAGGGTAATGGCGGCCAGCGAGATCGCGATCTGCTGGGCCACCGAGGCGGCCGCCCACTGGCGCTGGCGATGCAGCTCATCCTCGGCGCGGCGGTTCCATTCGCTCGATGCGGATTCCCAGCGCTCGGCTTCCTTGCGGATGACTTCCTTCTCGGTCTGGTAGCGCGACACCTCGTCGCGGTAGCGCAGCTGGTTCATGCCCGGCAGGTTCGCGGCCAGCTCGGCCAGGTTCTGCTTGTTCGACTTGGCCTGGTAATGACTCCATGCATTGGCGGCGCTGGTCTTGTCGATCGCCGCATTGCTCTTGTACATGGCGGCGTCGTTGTGCGAGGAGCTGCCCAGGAAGGCGAACAGGGTGCCGAGGGTCGCCAGCACGGCGATCAGGACGGCGATCTTGCCGGCGAAGCGGTCGCCGCCGCGGGAACCCGGCGCGAGGATGAAGTGGTCGGACATTCAGCGGCTCTCCTTGCGGACGTAGGTGACGAAGGCGTAGTCGTAGCCGTTGGCGTCGGAATGGTGGGCTTCGCGCGCCGTCTCCAGCCAGATCGCGGGGTCGATCGGCGGGAAGAAGGTATCGCAAGGGAAGGTGTGATCGATGTGAGTGACGATCATCGCGTCGGCGATGTCCATCGATTCGCGGAAAATCTGGGCGCCGCCGATGATGCTGGCCGGTTCGCCCGCCAGCAGCGCCAGCGCCGCCTCGAGCGAGGCCGCGCTCTCGACGCCCTCGTGGCGCCAGCCGGCGTTGCGCGTGATCACGACGTTGCGGCGCTTCGGCAGCGGGCGCCCGATCGAATCGAAGGTCTTGCGGCCCATCAGGACCGGCTTGCCGAGGGTCACGCGCTTGAAATGGGCCAGGTCCTCCGGCAGGTGCCAGGGAAGCTGGTTGTCGACGCCGATGCCGTTCCGCGCGTCGACCGCCACGACCAAGGTCAGGCGCGGCGTCAAGGCCGGGCCTGCTGCGTGAAGGTGGCGGGAAGAAGAGCCGGCATAACGGTATTCCTTATCGAGTAAACCAAAGCTGCCGATGGTGTAAGGACAGCGCGCGGCTGTCAAGCAGGTCCTTTCGGCGGCGTTCGGCTGCGCCTGTCCGCGGCCGCAAATATGTTGCATAATATCAAACTTTTACGGCAGCCGGCAATGTTGCCTCGAGCAGGGCCGCCGGCGGACCCGCGCGAGCGCCGTTCCACACAGGTATACACCCCATGAAAAACCGAAGCGCCGATGGGCTGCGCGGACTGGCGGCGCTGAACGTCGCCATCACCCATTTCGTCGCAGCCTTCCTGCCCTGGCTGCTCTATTACAACTACGGGGTCCTGTTTCCCCGTTTCGAGGGCGAGAGCGCCTGGGCCGAGGTGTTCAGCGCGCCCCTGCTGACCCTGTTCTACAACGGGCATTTCGCGGTCCTGATCTTCTTCGTGCTGTCGGGCTACGTGCTGACCCTGCCTTACTTCGAGCAGCCCGCGGCAGCCGCCGCGACCGCGCTGCGCCGCCGCCTGTGGGCGCGCTACCTGCGCCTCAATGTGCCGATCGCGGCCGCCGTCGCCCTGTCCTGGCTGGCCTACCGCTACGGCCTGTACCAGCATGCGGCGGCGGCGCCCCTGTCCGGTTCGCTGAAATGGCTCGGGAGCGTCTATCCGCCCGGACTGGACGGTATGCTGGCGCTGAAGGAAGCGCTGTTCGGCTCCATCGTCCTGGGCCAGGCCGCCTTCGTGCCCCCGCTGTGGACGCTGAAGGTCGAGTTCATCGGTTCGCTGTACATCCTGCTGTTCTACCTGGCCAAGCCGGCGCGCTTCACCTGGCTGCCGCTGGCGCTCGTGCTGCCCCTGCTGTACGCCGTCCATCGCGACCAGTCGATCTATTACTACGCGATCTTCGCAGGGTCCATGCTGCACGGCGTGCGTCTCGGGCGGCCGGCACAGGCCGCGCTGCTGCTCCTGGGGCTGTACCTGGGCGCCTACCAGCATTTCCGTGCGATGTACGGCTTCCTGCCGGCGCCGCAGCTGTGGGATGTGAAGTCGGCGTACAACACGCTGGGGGCGGTCTGCCTGTGCGCGGCGGTGCTGTCGGGATTGGGGCGTGGACTGCTGGAGTCGGCAGCGGTCCAATTCCTGGGACGGGTCTCGTTCTCGCTCTACCTGCTGCACTTCATGATCCTGTGCGCCTTCTCGGCCGCGATCTACGTGCGCTTCCCGCGCGAGCCGCTCTACGTCGGCGCGGGCTTCGTGGCCTACCTGGCGGTCTGCCTGGGCGCCGCGGCGCTGTTCGAGCGTTGGGTCGACCGGCCGGCGATCAGGCTGTCGCGCCGCTTCGGCGCCCTGGTGTGCCCGGGCGCCGCGGCGCGCGCCGAGACGCTTACACGGCGACAGGCGCCTTGATGCCGGGGTGGGGATCGTAGCCGCTCACCTCGAAGTCCTCGAAGCGGTAGTCGAACAGCGAGTCCGGCTTGCGCTTGATCTCCAGGCGCGGCAGGGCGCGGGTGTCGCGCGAGAGCTGCAGGTCGACCTGTTCCAGGTGGTTGGCGTACAGGTGGCAGTCGCCGCCGGTCCAGACGAAGTCGCCCACTTCCAGGCCGGCCTGCTGGGCCATCATGTGGGTCAGGATCGCGTACGAGGCGATGTTGAAGGGCACGCCCAGGAAGATGTCGGCGCTGCGCTGGTAGAGCTGGCATGACAGCTTGCCGTCGGCCACGTAGAACTGGAACAGGGCGTGGCAAGGCGGCAGCTTCATGTGCGGCACGTCGGCCACGTTCCAGGCCGAGACGATCATGCGGCGCGAATCGGGATTGTTGCGGATCTGGTCCATCACCTGCGCGATCTGGTCGATGTGCTCGCCGTTCGGCGCGGGCCAGCTGCGCCACTGGTAGCCGTAGACCGGGCCCAGGTTGCCCTCGGCGTCGGCCCACTCGTCCCAGATCGACACGCCGTTTTCCTTCAGGTAGGCGATGTTGGTCGAGCCCTGCAGGAACCACAGCAGCTCGTGGATGATCGACTTGAGGTGGACCTTCTTGGTGGTCAGGAGGGGGAAGCCTTCCTGCAGGTTGAAACGCATCTGGTAGCCGAACACCGACAGGGTGCCGGTGCCGGTGCGGTCGGTCTTGACCGCGCCATGCTCTTTCACATGGCGCATGAATTCGAGGTATTGGCGCATTGGCGTCGTGCTGTTCCGTTGTCCTGGTGAGCCGGCTATTGTAACTCAGGTAACTCAGGCAGCATGCGGGAGCTTGGCCGCGAAGCGGTCCAGGGCGGCGACCAGGGTGGCGTCGTCCATGGACACCAGGTTGTCGCCCACGTAGATTTCGACCAGGCTCGTGTCCGGCAGCGCGTTGTGGGCGACCCGGTTGTACATCCAGACGCCGTGCTCGGCCGCCAATTCGTTGCGGATGGCCGTTGCGCGCTCGCGGCTCACCGGCAGATGTAGATGCAGCATGTTGGCCTGCGGCGCGGCCGGGTTCAGCCTGATGGCCGGATGCGCCTTCAGCGCGTCGTAGAGGAAGACGGTGCGCCGGAAATAGTCCGGCATGGCGGCCAGGCGTTCATCGAACTGCATCGCGGCGGCCACCACGTAGGGCGAGCGGTGGACCACATTCCCGCCTTCGCGCCGGAACCATTCGGCCGCACGCGCGACGAAGTCGCGGCTGCCGGCCAGCATGGCGCCGCCCAGGCCCCCGATCCCCTTGTACAGCGACACATACACCGAGTCGAAGCCGGCTGCGATCTCCGCTGCGCTGCGGCCGTAGCCGGCCTGGGCTTCCCACAGGCGCGCGCCGTCCATGTGCAGGTGGACGCCGCGCGTGCGGCAATGGGCCTTGATCGCTTCGAGCTCGTCCCAGCTGGCGAGCTGGCCGCCGATTTCGCGCATTGGAATCTCCAGGCCGACGGCGCCCAGGCGGTCCGGGATCGGCTCCAGGTCGGCCACGCCCCAGGGCCGGTGGCGCTCGCCCGCCTGCAGGGCGTCGAAATGCCCGAGCAGCTGGTAGTTCGAGCGCTCGTGCACGACGATGTGGGAGGTGGGATGCAGGGCGACCAGGCGGCTGCCGCGGTCCACCGCGCCCAGGCGCAGGGCGGTGACCTGGGCCATGGTGCCGGTCACGCAGAACACCGCCGCCTCGCAGCCCAGCAGGCGCGCGACCTTGTCCTCGAAGGCCTGGATCAGGGCGCCGCTGCCGTAGACGTCATGGTCCACGTCGTGCTCCTCGCACCAGGCCGCCATCGCCGCGTACATCTCGGCGGGACGGCGCGGGCGATGACCCGGGAAGATCGTATGGCAGCTGCGCAGCAGTTCGGCTTCGGTCACGGCAGGCTCCTGAATGTGAGCCCGCTACTCTACACGTAAGCGTCCTATGCGGCCAGGGCAGGGCGGCGCGCCTGTGCCGGCGCCGTGGCGGGCGCTTCCGCACGGTCCTCGGCCAGGCGGAACTGGCGCACCGAGCGGGCCAGGGCGTCGGCCTGCTGGTGCATCGCCTGGGCGGCGGCGCTGGCCTGCTCGACCAGGGCGGCGTTCTGCTGGGTGGCGGCGTCCATCTCGCCGACCGAGCGGTTGACGTCCTCGATGCCGCGGGTCTGTTCCTGGCCGGCGGCGCTGATGTCGGCCATGATGTCGGTCACGCGGGCGACGCTGGCCAGCACGTCCTGCATGGTCACGCCGGCTTCCGCCACCAGGCGGCTGCCCGCATCGACCTCGCCGTTGGAGGCGTCGATCAAGCCCTTGATTTCCTTGGCCGCGGCCGCGCAGCGCTGGGCCAGGTTGCGCACCTCGTTGGCGACGACCGCGAAGCCGCGCCCCTGTTCGCCGGCGCGCGCCGCTTCGACCGCGGCGTTCAAGGCCAGGATATTGGTCTGGAAGGCGATGCCGTCGATGACGCCGGTGATGTCCGAGATCTTGCGCGAAGCGTGGGTGATCGATTCCATGCGCTCGACCACCTGGGCCACGGTGGCGCCGCCCTTCTGGGCGATGCTTGATGCCTTGCGCGCCAGTTCGTTGGCCTGGTGGGCGTGCTCGGCGTTCTGGCGCACGGTGCCGGTCAGGTCGTCCATCGACGAGGCGGTGGTGGCCAGGCTGGCGGCCTGCTGCTCGGTGCGGCTGCACAGGTCGAGGTTGCCAGCCGAGATCTCCTGCGAGGCGTTGGCGATCTGCTCCGCGCCTTCGCGTACCCCGCCGACCACGCTCGACAGGCGGCCGCCAATGGCGTTGATGGCGCCTGTCAGGCTGCCGATCTCGTCGCGCCGGGTGACCACGGCCTGGGCGGTCAGGTCGCCCTCGGCGATGCGCCTGGCCACGTCCTGCACCTGGGTCAAGGGGCGCGAGACGGTGCGGCGAATCACGTAGTGCAGCACGCCGCTCAGGATCGCCAGGGACACCAGGCCGAGGACGATGAAGCGGTTGCGCAGGTCGCCGGCGGCGGCCGTGATCTCGTCGCGGTAGGTGCCGCCCCCGATCACCCAGTTCCAGTCGGGGACATGGGCGTAGGCGACGAATTTCTGGCGCGCGCTGGTCTCGCCGGGGTTCTGCCAGTCGTACACGATGTTGCCGTTCTTCTTTTCCAGCATCTCCTTGATGAAGGCGCGGCCGTCGGCGGCGCGGCTCTCGAGGATGTTCTGGCCTTCCTTGGCGGGGTGGACGACCAGTTCGCCGTAATGCTTGCCCGGCGCGGCATTCAGGACGTAGAAATAGCCGGTGTCGCCGACCTTGATCGAGCGGATGCGGGCCTTCAGCATGTCGAGGTCCCTGGAGATGTCGATGCCCACGTACAGGGCGCCGACCACCTTGCCGGAGGCGTCGCGGGCGGGGGCGTATTCGGTGATGGTGGGCTTGCCGAACAGCGTCACCAGGCCCACGTAGTTGCGTCCCGCGCGCAGGGCGGCATAGGCGGGGCTGGCGCGGTCGAGATTGGTGCCGACCGCGCGCGCACCGTTTTCCTTCTTGACCGAGGTGCTGACGCGGACGAAATCCTCTCCGTTCAGCGCGAAGATGGTGGCGTTGCCGCCGGTCTGCTCGGTAAAGGCGTCGGGCGCGCTGAAATCGAGGTTGAGTGGATTGCCGTCCAGCTTCAGGCGGGGCACGGTCTGCTCGCCGATGTTCATGGTGCTCTCGGTGTCCAGTTCCAGTGTCCCGGGCAGCGAGGCGCGGAAGATCTGGCCCAGGGCGACGGCCTGGCCGCTGAGGGTCTTGTTGAAGAGCTCGACCGTGCTGGTGACGCCTTTCAGTTCGTTGGCAACGCTTTGCGAAGCGCGCTGCTCCAGCATGGTCGAGGTCGAGATCGTGATCGACGCGACCAGGACGGCGATGATCACGCTCGCCAGCGCGAAGTTGATGGCGCTGATGCGCGTACCGACGCTCCAGTTTGCAGGATGGAATTTATTCGTGGCCATGGGACGCCCGCTAGGTAAGTTGGACTGCCCATCTTACCTGCGGGTGTTTTCTTGAGGCAACGCAAAACGCCCAGAAAATGGGCGTTTTGGGTTTCGGCGCAACACAAGTGCCGAAGCGATAACATATTGATTCGACAAGAAAAAAGGCATGTCGGGGCCGTGCCGCGGCGAAAACGGCTCAGGCCGCCACCGGCGCGTGGTGCTGGAACTGCAGCGCCGCCAGGTTGGCGTAGACGCCGCCCATGGCCACCAGTTCGCCATGGCTGCCCGCTTCCACGATGCGGCCCTCGTCCAGCACCACGATGCGGTCGGCGCGCTGCACGGTGGCCAGGCGGTGGGCGATGATGATGGTGGTACGGCCGACCATGGCCGCTTCCAGCGCGCGCTGCACCAGGCGTTCCGATTCCGCGTCGAGCGCGCTGGTGGCTTCGTCGAGCAGCAGCAGCGGAGGATTCTTGAGCAGGGCGCGCGCGATGGCGATGCGCTGGCGCTGGCCGCCCGACAGGCGCACGCCGCGCTCGCCCAGGAAGGACTGGTAGCCTTCCGGGAGGCGCTCGATGAACTCGTGGGCCGCGGCCATCTTCGCCGCGGCGACCACCTCGGCGTCGCTCGCGTCCGGCCGGCCGTAGCGGATGTTCTCGAGCGCGTCGGCCGAGAAGATCACCGTATCCTGGGGCACGATGCCGATCGCGCCGCGCAGGGTGTGCAGGGCCAGGTCGCGGATGTCGACGCCGTCGAGGCGGATGCTGCCGGCCTGCGGGTCGTAGAAGCGCAGCAGCAGCTGGAACAGGGTGGTCTTGCCGGCGCCCGAAGGGCCGACCACGGCCACCGTCTCGCCCGGGCGGATGTCCAGCGCCAGGTGCGACAGCGCGGCGCTCTCGGGACGCGAAGGATAGGAGAAGCTGACATCCGATAGGGTCAGGCGCGCGCCGTTGGCGGTACGCGCGGGCAGGGCCGCAGGATGCACCGGATTCTGGATGTCGGACCGGGCCGCCAGCAGTTCCAGCAGGCGCTCGGTGGCGCCGGCCGCGCGCTGGGCGTCGCCCATCACTTCCGAAAGGGCGCCGACCGAACCGGCGACCATCGCCGCGTACAGGATGAACTGGCCCAGGTCGCCGCTCGTCATGCTGCCCTGCAGGACCGCGTGCGCGCCCAGCCAGAGCACGAACACGATGGCGCCGAACACCAGCAGGATCGCCAGCATGGTGAGCGTGGCGCGGGCGCGGATGCGGCGGATCGCGGTGACGAAGGCCTCCTCGACCGAGGCGCCGAAGCGCTGCGCTTCCTGGGCCTCGTGGGTGAAGGCCTGCACGGTCGGCATGGCGTTGAGGATCTCCCCGGCCAGGGCCGAGGCGTCGGCGATGCGGTCCTGCGAATCGCGCGAGAGCTTGCGCACGCGGCGCCCGAACATCACGATCGGCAGCACCACCAGCACCATCAGGCCCAGGATGATGCTGGTCAGCTTGGGACTGGTCACGAACAGCATCACCAGGCCGCCCGTGAACAGCAGGGTATTGCGCAGGGCGAGCGAGATGCTGGTGCCGACCACGGTCTGGATCAAGGTGGTGTCGGTGGTCAGGCGCGACAGCACTTCACCGGTGCGCGTGGTCTCGAAAAATTCCGGGCTTTGCTGCACCACGTGGCGGTAGACCGCGCTGCGGATGTCGGCGGTGACGCGCTCGCCCAGCCAGGACACGGTGAAGAAGCGCGCGGCGGTGGCCACGGCGAGCACGGCGGCCAGGCCGAACAGGGCCAGGAAGGTGGCGTCCACATGCTCGATGTTGCGCGCGGCCGCGCTGCCGGCAATGGCGGGCGCGAAGCCGAGGTCGATCATCTGCTTGAAGGCGGCGGGAATCGCGAGGGTGGCGCCGGCCGCGAACAGCAGGGCCACGCCGGCCAGCACGAACTGGCGCCGGTAGGGACGCAGGAAGGGCAGCAGGCCCTTGAGCGTGGCCAGGCTGCCTTTGCGGGAGACATCGGAATCGGAACTGCTGGTGGAACGTTTGCTCATCGTGTCGCTTGTTCTTGTCGTCGGTTACATCTTCATCGGCTGCACATAGCCGGTCATCTCCAGGTAGCCGCGGCCCAGGCGCTTGCCGTCGCGCTGGATCGTGACCGCGCCTTCCCAGTAGACCGCGCCGGTGGACCGGCGCGAGTCGAGTTCCTGGTCGGGCTGCAGGGGAACGATCTGCCAGCGGTGCGGCCCGGTGGTCACCAGGGTGCCGACCGGGTATTCCGCCTGGGTGCGCGGCGACTTCCAGCGGGTCTGCGGGGTAAAGCTGACCTGCTCCGGCGCGAAGCGGGTCACCTTGCCCGATGCGTCGCGCAGGCTTGCGTGCGCCCATAGTTTACCACCTCCCTTGGCACGGATCTGGAAAGCCATCAGGGCGCCGCCGCCGTCGAGGTTGGCGCCGATCCAGTCCCAGCCCAGAGCGTCCGGCATCAGGGCTTCGCTCGACCATTCGTGGTCGAGCCAGGCGCTGCCTTTCACCGCGACCGGCGCCATGCCGGCGCGGCCCGCGCTGCCCGTCACGGCCAGCTGCGGTTCGCTGTAGTAGTAGCTCGCATGCCGGGGGCTCGGCCCCTTGCGCGAATAACCGCCTTCGCCCTGCACCAGCACCGGCTGCGTGGGACGCAGGCGCAGTTCCAGGTTCAGTTCCCCCGAGCGGATGGTGACCCGGTAGACGCCGTCGGGGCCGCGCACCATGCGCCAGTCGTCGAGCTTGAGGTCGGTGTTGCCGGTGCGCGCCCAGGCCAGGCCGAAGCCTTCGCGCGCGCTGCGCTGGTCGTGCACCAGGCGGCCGACCGAAGGATCGGACAGGGCCGCGTGGCCGATCACCAACTGGCGCGGCGCGAAGGCGCTGGGATTGTCCGGATTGTGCTCGGTGCGGCTGCGAAAGAAGGTGACCTGGAAGCCGAGCGGCTTGCCCTCGGGCGTCTCGACCCAGCCGGTGGCGTACCACCATTCGGTGCGGAACTCCGGGTGGGCGCCGTAGTCGCGCGGGAAGGACAGTGTGGTCCCCGGCGTGACGGCGGCGAAGTCCGGCGGCGCGGCGCGCGCACTCATCCCGGCCAACAGCACGAGGATCAACATGATGAAGCGCATTTACCAGTCCTCCCTGACTGCGCGCACCGGACCGCCCGACAACGCGTAACGGCCCGAGACCAGGGCCGTGGCGACCGAGGCCGCGACCAGGACCGCGGCCACGCTGCCCAGCAGGGGCCAGGGCAGGTGCAGCTGCATGGTCCAATGGAATGATTGCGGATTGACGACATACACGAGAATCAGGCTGATCACCAGCCCGAGGGCGAAGCCGCCGGCCACGCCCAGGCTGGCCAGCAGCCCCCCTTCGAAGGCGAGCAGCCGGTAGACCTGGCCGCGCGTGACGCCGACGTGGCGCAGCATGCCGAACTCGCGCGCCCGCGCCAGGGTCTGGGCCGAGAAGCTGGCGGCCACGCCCGACAAGCCGATGGCGATCGCGATCGCCTCCAGCAGGTAGGTGACGGCGAAGCTGCGGTCGAAGATCTTCAGGCTCATCGCGCGGATGTCGCCGGGACGCATGGTGCGCAGGCCGGCGCCGAAGGGCAAGGCGCGCAGGCCTTGTTCCAGCGCGTCCAGCGAGGCGCCGCGCGCGGCCCACAGCGCCGCGTCGCTCACCTCGCCTTCGCCGGTGAGGGCGCGGTAGTCGGCGAGCCGCATGACGACGGACCCGGACTGGTTGGCGTAGTCGCGCCAGACCCCGGCGACGAAGAAGTCGGCCGGGGCGCCGCCCAGCGGCAGGCGCAGCACCTCGCCCACCCGCGCCCCGTACAAGTCGAGCATGGCCTCCGACACCCAGGCAGGACGGGCGCCGGCGGGGACGGCGGCCGTGTCGCCGACCAGGTAGAGCAGGCGGCCCGGGTCGCGCAGGTCGATGTCGCGCGCAATCACCACCACCGGCGGACGACCGGCGTCGAGCGAGACGCGCCGGGTGCGCAGGAACTGGGCCTGGGCGACGCCGGGCGCGGCGGCCAGGGCGGCTTGCTGCTGCGGGCTGAGGAAACCGGTGTTGCCGCCGTCGGCCGTGCGCACGTAGAGGTCGGCGGGCAGGATGTGGCCCATCCAGTCGTCGACCGAGACGCGGAAGCTGGCCACCATGATGCCCATCGCGACCATCAGGCTGAAGCTGGCCAGCACGCCGCCGAGGGCGATCGACGCCTGGCCGGGCGCATTCGCCAGGCGCGCCAGCGACAGGGTAAGGACAGGCGGCGCGCGGCGCAGCCGCAGTACGCCCGCTTCCAGCGCGCGGAAAGCGAGCGCGGCGAAGCGCGGCATCAGGCCGATGCCGCCGACCAGGAGCAGGGCGATGGCGAAGTAGCCGAACAGGGGCAGCTCGAACACCGGCGGCGCGAAGGCGAAGGCCGCGGCCAGCAGCAGGCAGAGCAGCGAAGGCCAGACCCGCGCCAGGCGCGCCAGCGCGCCCTCGTCGGCGCCGGACTTGATCGCCACCGCGGGACGGGCACGCGCCGCTTCCCAGGCCGGCGCCGCGCAACCGAGCAGGGCGACACCCAGGCCCAGCGCGAAGAAGACCGCTGCCGCGACAGGCGTGAACTGGACCTGGGGCCGGATGCCGGGGAAGTAGCCGGCCCCCAGGTCGCCGCCGAAATAATGCAGCGCCAGGGCGGCGAAGGCATAGCCGCCCGCCACGCCCAGCAGCGCGCCGGCCACGCCCAGGCTGCCGCCTTCGAGGAGCACCTGGCGCAGCAGCTGGCCGCGTTCCAGGCCCAGCACGCGCAGCAGGGCGAACTGGCTGCGGCGCCGCATGACCGACAAGGCCTGGGTCGAGAACACCAGGAAGGCGCCGGTGAACAGGGCCACCAGGGCCAGCACGGTCAGGTTGACGCGGTAGGCGCGGCTCATGTTGTCGGTGCGGCTGGCCTGGTCGGCGTCGTTCGGTTGGCCGACCGTGAAGCGGCCCGGATAGTCGCGCTCCAGTTCGGCCGCGAGCCGCTTCCGGAAGGCCGCGCGGTCGACGCCGTCGCGCAGCTTCAGGTCGACGCGCGTGAGCTGGCCCAGGCGCTGGAAGCGCCACTGGAGGGCGCCGATGTCCATCACGGCCAGGCGCTGGCCGGACCTGGCGCGCTGGATCGGGCCCGCCACGCGCAGCGCCACTTCGCCGGTGCCGGCGCGCAGGCGCAAGGTGGCGCCGGTCCGCACGCCGAGCCAGGCCTGGGCGGCGGGGGACAGGAAGAGCGCGTCGTCGGCCAGCACATCGGTGATGCGGCCTTCCTCGGCCACCCCGACCAGGTCGGGGGCGATGAAGCCGGCCCGGAAGGCGTCGATGCCGATGATGCGCAGGGCCCCTTCCTGGCTCGCCAGGCCGGCCGCCACCTCGAGCACCGGCGAGGCCACTGCCACCGAGGGATGGGTCGCCAGGCGGGGATAGACCGCTTCGTCGAACAGGGGTTCGCGGCCGGCCACCTGGATGTCGGCCTGGCCGGACAGGCTCTTGACGGCGGCGGAGAATTCGTTGAAGGCGGCGGCGTTGATGAGGTGGATGGCGAAGCCCATCGCCACGCCGACGGCGATCGCCGCGATCGCCACCAGCGCGCGCACCGGGTGGGCGCGCCATTCGCCGAGCAGCAGCCAGCGCGACAGGATCCTCAGGCCGGGCATTCCACCGCCAGGGCCTCGGCCTGGCGCCGCGCCTTGATCCGCGCGGCCTCCAAGGCCGCGCCGCCGTTGCCGCCGCTGCGCCTCAGGTCTTCCTCGGCCCACTTGCCCTGCAGGCGCAGCTTGTCGCAGCGGCGGCGCGCACTCAGCGCCTCACGGCGGGCGCGCGCGGCCTCGCGTTCCTCGATCCGTTCGCGGGCGCTGCGTTCCTTGTCGATCTGCTGCAAGGTGGCGCGGCCGCGCTCCAGGCGCGCGGCGGCCTCGGGGTCGGGCGGGGGCGCCTCCGGCACCGCGAGCTCGGTCGTGGCGCCGCGGCAGGGCTGGTCGCCGTAGCTGGTCCGGCCGCCCTCGTTGCACTTGTAGAGTTTGCCCGCCGTCGCCGGCTGGCACAGGGCGCAGGTGCAGGCGATCAGGATGGGTAGGTGTCGCAACATGTCGCTCTCCTGGTCAAAGAATTTTGCCAGGGTTCATAATGCCGAGCGGGTCCAGGGCGGCTTTGACGGCACGCATCATGTCCAGTTCGACCGGCGGCTTGGTGCGCGCCAGCTCCTCGCGCTTGAGTGCCCCGATGCCGTGCTCGGCGGAGATCGAGCCGCCGAAGCTGGCGACGCTGTCGTGCACGATGCGGTTGACCAGTTCCTGGTGCGCCAGGAAGGCGTCGTGGCCGCTGCCGCCGGGCGGCGCGACGTTGTAGTGCAGGTTGCCGTCGCCCAGGTGGCCGAAAGTCACCAGCTGGCAGCCGGGGAAAGCTTGCAGCAGGGCGGCGTCGGTGCGCGCGATGAATTCCGGAATGCTGGACACGGGCAGCGAGATGTCGTGCTTGATGTTCTTGCCGGCCGCCGCCTGGGCCAGCGGAATGTGTTCGCGCAGCTGCCACAGGCCGACGGTCTGGGCGTTCGAGGTGGCCAGCACGGCGTCGCGCGCCACGCCGCTGTCGAGGGCGGCGCCGACGCCCGCTTCCAGCAGCGCCGCGGCGTGGTCTTCCGATTCGTTGCTCGACAGCTCCACCAGCGCGTACTGCGGGTAGCGCGCGGAGAAGGGATGCGGCAGTTTCGGGAAATGGTTCTCCACCAGCTGCAGGCAGAAGTCCGACATCAGCTCGAAGCCCGTCAGCGCGGCGCCGCAGCCATCCTGGAGCAGGCCCAGCAGCGATAGCGCCTGGCGCGGCGAATCGAGGGCCACCAGGGCCGTCAGGGCGGCCTTGGGCTGCGGGTACAGCTTGAGCACGGCGGCCGTGATGACACCGAGGGTGCCCTCGGCGCCGATGAACAGGTCACGCAAGTCGTAGCCGGTGTTGTCCTTGCGTAGCCCGCGCAGCCCGTTCCAGATCTCGCCCCCGGCCGTGACGACTTCCAGGCCCAGGCAGAGTTCGCGGGCATTGCCGTAGCGAAGGACGGCGGTGCCGCCCGCGTTGGTCGCCAGGTTGCCGCCGATGGTGCAGCTGCCTTCGGCCGCCAGCGACAGCGGGAACAGCATGCCGGCTTCCGACGCGGCTTGCTGGACGTCGTACAGGATGCAGCCGGCGTCCACAGTCATGGTGCGGTTGGCGGCGTCGACGGCGCGCACCCGGTTCATCCGCCGCGTTGATAAGACGATGGCGGCGCCGCTGGCGTCCGGCACGCTGCCCAGCACCAGGCCGGTGCGCCCGCCCTGGGGCACGACCGGCACGCGGGCGGCGGCGCAGGCGCGCACGATGGCGGCGACTTCCTCCGTACTGCCGGGCAGCACCACGCCGCGCGCGCGCCCCGTGAAGCGGCCGCGCCAGTCGGTGAGGAAGGGCGCCATGTCGGCCTGCTCGCCGAGGACGTGGGTGTCGCCGGCGATGGCGCGGCACTGCGCCAGCAAGGCGTCAGTCATGCGGTACTTTGACCTTGTCGAGCAATTCCTTGGCCAGGCGCCGGGCTTCCTTCTTGAACGGGCGCAGGTAGAGCAGGGCGCAGGCGAAATACACCAGCACCAGCACCACTTCGCCCAGGGCCATCATGCGCGAGACCTCGAGCTGGTCGGCCCAGGCGCGCACAACGCCTTCGGCGAAGTACAGCAGGATCATCATGGACGACCATTGCAGGGTGTACAGGTCGCGCTTGATGACCCCGCGCAGGGGCAGCAGCAGGGGCAGCGCCTTGAGCGCCAGCAGCCAGCTGCCGGGCTGCAGGGGCGCGACGACGACTTCCCAGGCGACCAGCCAGCCGATCAGCCAGATCAGGCTCGCGATCGCCCCGGTGTGGAAGAGTTTGGCGGTATTCATTCAGCGCATTCCATGCAGTTTGACGGCGGCCTCGGCGAGGCGGCGCCCGAGCGCCACCGACAGGGTGCGCTCGTCCTCGGTCAGGGGGCGCTTGCCGTCGACGCCGGCCCAGTGGGTCGCGCCGTAGGGGCTGCCGCCGCTGGCGGTGTTCATCAGTTCCGGATGGGTGTAGGGAAGGCCCATCACCATCATACCGTGGTGCAGCAAGGGAATCATCATCGACAGCAGGGTCGCCTCCTGGCCGCCGTGCAGGCTGCCGGTGGAGGTGAACACGACCGCCGGCTTGCCGGACAAGGTGCCGTTGACCCAGTCGGTGGCGGTGCCGTCGAGGAAGTATTTCATGGCCGAGGCCATGTTGCCGAAACGGGTGGGCGAGCCCAGGGCCAGCCCGGCGCACTCGGCCAGGTCCTCGAGTTCCACATAGGGCGCGCCGTCGAGCGGGATGTCGGGCTCGGTGGCCTCGGTCACGGTCGAGATCGCGGGCACCGTGCGCAGGCGCGCCTCGGCCCCCGGCACGCTGTCGATGCCTTGGGCGATCAGCTCGGCCAACTTGCGCGTGGCCCCATGGCGGGAGTAGTACAACACGAGTAGTGTCAAGTGCGGGTTCAGGTTCGTCTGCTTCATCCTTGGTATTATAGAATGCTTTGCCGAAATAACACCCCGCACGCGGACCTCCACCACGGGCCACCATCAACGCCATGCTTTCCCGAACCGTCCACCATCTCTCGCGCACCACCAGCGGGATGTTCAACGTCAGCGTCGACCGCGTGCGCGGCCTGACCCTGGGCGAAGCGCGCGACCTGGTGCGCTTCGCGCGGCGCCGCCTGACCGAGGAGAAACTGCCCCAGGTGGCAGGCAGCCTCACCTTCACCACGACCCTGGCCCTGGTGCCGCTGCTGACGATCGTCCTGGCCATTTTTACCACGTTTCCCGTCTTCGGTCAGTTGCGCACGGCCCTCGATACCTGGTTCGTGCAGAACCTGATGCCCAAGGCCATCGCCAACACGGTCAGCGCCAACCTGACCCAGTTCGCCAGCAAGGCCAAGGGCCTGTCGGCGGTCGGCGCGGTGGCCCTGCTGTTCACCACGGCGGCCATGATGGGCATGATCGAGCGCGCCTTCAACCAGATCTGGGGCGTGCGCCGGCCGCGCCGCCTGTCGCAGCGCATCCTGATCTACTGGGCCTTGGTGTCGCTGGGGCCGATCCTGTTCGGCCTGTCGCTGACCGCCAGCGCGCAGCTGTTCACGGTGACCAAGGCCGTGCCTTTCGTGGGCGCGCTGTTCTACACGGTGATTTCGGTGGCCCTGACCACCGGCGCCTATACCTTGCTCTACATAACCGTGCCGAACCGCTCGGTGGCCTGGCGCGACGCCGTCTGGGGCGGGCTGGCGGCCGCGATCGCCTTCGAGATCGCCAAGCGCGTGTTCGCCCTGTTCATCCGCCAGTTCCCGGCCTACGCCATCATCTACGGCGCGCTGGCGGCCCTGCCGCTGTTCCTGATCTGGATGTACGTGTCCTGGCTGATCACCCTGGTCGGCGCCGTGCTGACGGCGGCGCTGCCGGTGGTCAAGTACGAGCGCTGGTGGCACCAGCCGGCCCCGGGCAGCGCTTTCGTCGACGCGATGGCCGTGCTGAAGGTGCTGCACGGCAGCGCGCAGCTGACCGGCACCGCCCTGGTGTCGAGCGCGACGGTGCGCGCCCATACCCGCATCGGCTACGACGAAATGGGCATGCTGCTCGAGAAGATGGTGGCGGCCGGCTGGGTCGGGCGGGTGCAGGACGAGGTCGGCACGCGCTCGCGCTGGGGCCGCGGGGTGCGCGAGACGGCCGACAACTGGGTGCTGCTGGTGGATCCCGGCAAGCTCAGGCTGGCCGACGTCTACCGCCTGTTCGTGTTCGATCACAGCGAGGCGGACGTGCTCCAGCGCGACGAGCCGGCGCCGCAGACGCCGCTGGCACTCGATACCGGCGCGCTGGCGCGCCAGGTCGAAGGCGCGGTCGAAGAAGGGCTGGAACAGACGCTGGCGGAGCATTTCCGGCCGAACGCGGCCGATTAGAAGGCCACTAGAAGGCGACGCGGCGCGCTTCGCTGGGTTTCTTGCGCGCGCGGCGGAAGTGGAAGCCCCACAGGGGCTCGCCGCGGTAGACCATGCGATGGGGGCCAACCGCGTCGGCCGGCGCAGCCATGCCGCCGGCCGCGACCGCCTGGCTGGCGCGCGCGTCGACCGTGACATACCGGATGAAGTCGCCGATTTCCGTGGCCGTAGGACGGGCGGCGCCGATTTCCGGCTGCGCGTCGTTCCGGAGTTGGCCGGCGAGATCGGGATAGACCGTGCAGACAGCATCGAGGCCGACGCCATCGGCGAGGGCGGCGCGAGCGTCCGCCAGGCGCAGATCGGCATCCCACGCGGGATCGCGCTGCTCGAGAAGGGCCTCGTCACGGGCCCAGGGATCCTGGGGCGCGAGCAGGCGTTGTAATTTTGAATAGAAATTGTGGAACATAAGCGTCGACTGGAACAGCCGGTTGTAGGGCAACGATACACCGAACGACAGGCGGCTGCAATCCGGCGCACGAACGGGCTTGTGTTTTCAGAAACAAATCTAGTGCTCAGCCGTGATGTAGCGTTCCAGCCTCTGCCGGCTGGAAGTGTCCAGCAGATCAAGGCTGCCGTGCCAGCGCGAGCCGGACAGCAGCCGTATGCCGAGCTGCAAGGGCTTGCGCGGCTTCATGGGCAGGCCGAACCAGCGTTTCACCGGCGTCGGCGCCACCGCGGCCGCCGGTAGCCGGAGCTCGCGAAGTTGCCGGATATTCAGTGGCCGCTCGGGATCGCACAGCTGCTCCACCAGGTCGTGCAGCGCATTCGCCTTGCCGTGCTGCCGGTCGAAGGCTTCGATCTCGTCCGGCGCCAGGGCGGCGTAGTTGCGCTTGACGGTGGCGATGACCGCCGGCCAGTCGGCCGCGTCCGGCACGAAGCCGAGCTTGGGCCAGAACGATCCGCCGACGGACAGACCGGCGGTCAGTTCGATGGTGTGTAGCCCCACCTGGTCGTAGAGCGACAGCGAGGCCGACAGGATGGTTTTGAGATCGTCGCCGCCCCGGTAGCGCGGGTGGATCACGAGATAGTCGTGCCTGGCGACCTTGCGGTCCAGGTCCAGGGTCCGATGGCAGTAGTAGAGATGGCGCCGCCCGCGCTTGGCGACGACCTTGCAGCTCAGCCGGCCATCGGCGGCCACATGGATGCGCGCCGCGCAGGGGGCGGCCGCCGGCGCGAAGGCGGCCGCGAGTTCGTCCGGAGACATGGCAGCCGGTAAATGGCCGGACTGAATTAGCCCGGCGAAACGCGCCTGCTGCCGGGTTCGGTATCCGGAAAACAAGCCATGCGGCGCGTGCATCCGGCCGTAATCCACCCGGCGAAGCGAGATCCAGGGCAGCAGGAACAACAGGGCCAGGCTCCAGCGCGTCGCCGGGGAGCGGAACAGCCAGAACTCCCGCCAGTAGAACAGCAGCAGGTGCCAGCTGGTGAACAGTCTTTCCGTCATGCTGACCCCTTGTGCTAGCGATGGGTGCGTGTCACCAGCTGAGTTTACCGGTCAGCATCTGCCAGTACATGATCCAGTCGGCGCGGAACGAATACCAGGGGTAGTCGAAGGTGGCCGGCTTGTTCTTTTCGTAGAAAAAGTGGCCGATCCAGGCTCCTCCGTAGCCGCTCACGAAGGCGAACAGCAGCCACCACCAGTTCATGCTGTCGATGAACTGGGCGACGGCGGCGATCGCCGACGAGGTGCCGAAGAAATGCGCCCGGCGGCAGCGCCTGTCCTCGTGCTGGCTCAGGTAGTAGGGATAGAACTCCGCAAAACTGGCGAAGCGTGCACGGGCAGGGGTGCTCATCGGGCGTCTCCTGATCAGGTGGCGGTCGTGGAAACTGCGGACCTGGCAAATGCGGACAAGGCGTCGAGCACGGCATCGGGGGCCTCGGTCATCAGCGAGTGGCCCGCTTCCACGGTGACGATTTTGCCATGCTTGATCGCGCCGGTCAGCAGTTTCGCGGAACGGGGCGGGGTCATCATGTCCTTGTTGCCCAGGATGAACAGGGTCGGGCAGGCGATGCCGCTTGCCGCCGCTTCGCCGTTCGCATAGCTGTTGCAGGCGGCGAAGTCGGTGTGGAAGAGCTGGTCCGGATTGCGCGCCGACATGCGCTGCATCAGGCGCCGTGCCCCACCCATGACCGAGAATCCCGGTCCCGGGGACGAGGGCTTGTGCGCGATCGAGGAGTGCGAAAAGATGTTCACCATGTCGATCGCCGCCTCTTCGTCGCTGCGCGAGGTCTCGAGCAGGGCGTCCGAAACCTTCATCGGATAGGTGGTGCCCAGCAGGGCGAGCCCCAGTGCGCGCTGTGGCGCCCGGTGCGCCGCTTCCAGGGCGATCAGCGAGCCCATGCTGTGCCCGCCCAAGACGGCCCGGTCCACGCCGGCGGCGTCGAGCAGGGCCAGCAGCCAGTCCGCCAGTTCCTCGACGCTGCCCAGCGCCGGCCCCGCGCTGCGGCCGTGGCCGGGCAGGTCGGGAATCAGGACCGCGTGGCCGTGGTGGGCCAGGTAGCGGCTTTGCAGGCCCCACACCGAGTGGTCGTTCTGGGCGCCGTGCACCAGCACGATGACCGGGAGTGCGGGGTCGAAGGCCTTGCCGCCCGTATAGCAGTAGGCCTGCTTGCCTTGTACGTTCAGCAGCATCTCAGGCTCCTTTCTGGGCCAGCTTCAGGCCGCGCTTGAGGTCTTCGATCAGGTCGGCCGGGTCTTCCAGGCCCACCGACAGGCGCATCGTGCCCTCGCTGATGCCGCTCGCGGCCAGCTGGTCGGCGGGCACGCGGAAGTGGGTGGTCGAGGCCGGGTGGATGACGAGCGACTTGGCGTCCCCGACATTCGCCAGGTGCGAGAACACCTGCAGGGCGTCGGCGAAGCGGCGCCCGCTGGCGCGGTCGCCCTTGAGATTGAAGGTGAACACGGCGCCGCAGCCCTTCGGCAGCAGGCGCTGGGCCAGGGCGTGGTCCGGGTGGCTTTCCAGCTCCGGGTAGGAGACCGACTCCACCGCCGGATGCGACAGCAGGAACTCGACCACCTTGCGCGTATTGGCGACGTGGCGCTCCATGCGCAGGCCCAGGGTCTCGATACCCTGCAGGATGGCGAAGGCGTTGTGCGGGCTCATGGCCGCGCCGAAGTCGCGCAGGCCTTCGCGGCGCGCGCGCAGGGCGAAGGCGCCGACGGTCGATTCCTCGGCGAACACCATGCCGTGGAAGCCCTCATAGGGTTCGCACAACTCAGGGAAGCGCCCGCTGCGTTCGTGTGCGGCCTGCCAGTCGAAGGTGCCGCCGTCCACCAGCAGTCCGCCAATGGCGGTGCCGTGCCCGCACAGGAACTTGGTGGCCGAGTGGAACAGCAGGTCGGCGCCCAGGTCGAAGGGACGCTGCAGCCAGGGCGTGGTGAAGGTGGCGTCGACCATCAGCGGCAGGTCGTGTTCGTGGGCGATGGCGGCGATCGACGGGATGTCCAGCACGTCCAGGCCCGGGTTGCCCAGGGTTTCGCCGAACAGGATCTTCGTGTTGGGACGGATCGCGGCGCGCCAGGCGTCGAGGTCGCGCGGATCGACAAAAGTGGTCTCGATGCCGAAGCGGCGCAGGGTGTACGAGAGCAGGTTGTGCGAGCCGCCGTACAGGGCGCGCGAGGCCACGATGTGGGCGCCCGCGCCGGCGATGGTGGCCAGGCCCAGGTGCATCGCGGCCTGGCCGCTGGCGGTCGCGATGCCGGCCACGCCGCCTTCGAGGGCCGCGATGCGCTCCTCCAGCACCGCGTTGGTCGGGTTCGAGATGCGCGAGTAGACATGGCCGGCGCGCTCCATGTTGAACAGCGCCGCGGCGTGGTCCGAATCGCGGAAGGCGAACGAGGACGTGAAATGGATCGGGGTCGCGCGCGCGCCGGTGGCCGGATCGGCCGTGGCGCCAGCGTGCAGGGAGAGGGTGTCGAAACCGGGATAACGGGGACCGCTCATCGTCTGGGACTCATCGGGAGTGAAGATGGCGGGCATCCTAGCATCTATTTAACTTTGCGCAACTACTTGTCTATACCTGATGGATACGCTAGATGTCAGCCTCGAGCGCGGTGCTGGATTTTTTGACGGGCATCAGCTACAGTCGGTGTTATGGCTTATACAAAAGTATCTTCTTCTAGCGCTCTTCTCAACGAAACCGGGGTGGCCAACATGAAAGTTTCCGAGATCCTGCAGGTCAAGGGTGAAGTCCTGTACACCGTAGCTCCCGACACGCCGCTGGTCGATGCGGCGACGACGATGTCCGAGAAGGACATCGGTTCGCTGGTGGTGATGGAGTACGGCGACCTGGTCGGCATGCTGACCTTCCGCGAAGTGATCAAGGCGCTGCGCGAGAACGGCGGCTCCCTGGGCGCCGGCACGGTGCGCAAGCACATGGACGACAGCCCGATCACCGTCACCCCGGACACCGAGGTGAACGAGGTGCGCCGCATCATGCTCGAAAAGCACGCGCGCTACCTGCCGGTGATGAATGCCCGCACCCTGCTGGGCGTGATCTCGTTCTATGACGTGGCCAAGGCCGTGCTGGAAGCGCAGAGCTTCGAGAACCGCATGCTCAAGGCATACATCCGCGACTGGCCGGCCGAAGAGACCGCGACGGATTGATTCACCACGTGTAGGGTTGGCGGCTCGGCCGCCGACGCGTCCACGCGGCGTTTGCGGTGCGAATCACGAAGCGGCAACGCGGCCGCTTGTTGAGCGCGTCGGCGGCATGGCGGCCGCCCCTACCGCAGTGCGTCCTTTCACGCGGCGCGGTTCAGCGCCTGTTTCCCCAGCCACTCCACCAGGTCTTCCGGCGTCAAGGGCCGCGCGAACAGGTAGCCCTGGGCCAGCGGGCAGCCCAGCTGGCGCAGGATCTGCGCCTGGCGCTCGTCCTCCACGCCTTCCGCGATCACCGACAATCCCAGGTTGCGTCCCAGCTGCACCACCATTTCGGCGATGCTGCTGCCGCGCGCCGAACCGGTGATTTCGGTGACGAAGGCGCGGTCGATCTTGAGGCGGTCCACCTGCAGCCGCTGCAGGTGCGACAATGAAGAGAAGCCGGTGCCGAAGTCGTCGATCGCGATCGACACGCCGGTGCGCTTGACCTGGGCCAGCTTTTCCACCAGCAGGGCCGGTTCCTCCATCGCCATCGATTCCGTGATCTCGAGCTCGATGTACTCGGGCGGCGCGCCCGTGTCCTCGAGCGCGCGGCGCAGCATGTCGAGGAAGTGCGGATGGCGGAACTGCACCTGCGAGACGTTCACCGACATCGTGAATTCGCGGTGCCCGGCCTGGCGCAGGCGCATCAGCTCCGCGCAGGCCTGGCGCAGCACCCATTCGCCGATCTCGACGATCAGGCCCGAATACTCGGCGATCGGAATGAAGCGGTCCGGCGGCACCAGGCGGCCGTCCTCGGTGCGCCAGCGCAGCAGCGCCTCGGCGCCGAAGGGGCGGTTGGACAGCAGGTCGACCTGGGGCTGGTAGGCCAGGAACAGTTCGCCGCGCTGGAAGCCGCTGCGCAGCGCGTGCATCATGCGCACCCGTTCGCGGATCTCGACGCCCATGCTGCGCGAGAAGTAGAAGTGGCCGGCGCGCTGCTGCGACTTGGCGCGCTTCAAGGCGATGTCGGCGTCCTTGAGTGCATCGGCGCCACTGCCGTCGTGCTCGCCCAGGCGCACCAGGCCGAGCGTGGCCGAAACCTGCACGTCCTGGCCGTCGATCTGGAACGGCTCGCGGAACAAGGCCTGGATCGGCGCCGGCTGCACCGCGCTGGCGTCGCCCAGCACGCAGAAGATGTCGCCGCCGATGCGCGCCACCTGCAGGCCCGGATCGAGGCGCGACTTGAGGCGCCGTCCGACCGCCACCAGCAGCAGGTCGCCGAAGTGGTGGCCCAGCGCGTCGTTGGTCTCGGCGAAGTGGTCCAGGTCGACCAGGGCCAGGATGGCTTGCGCGCGCTGCGGCGCAGCCAGGGCGGCGTCGACCAGTTCCACCAGGCGGGTGCGGTTGGGCAGTCCGGTCAGGGGATCGTGGAAGGCGGCCTGGTTCAGGTGGGTGACCAGTTCGACATTGTCCAGGCCCACCGCGACCATGCCGGCGAAGACCTGCAGCAGGCGCTGCTCGGTGTCGTTGACGGGGCGGTCGAGCGGCACGCAGGCCGCGAAGTCGCGGCCGGCCTTGCCGGGGAAATACAGGGTCAGCAGGCCGTCGTCGACGCCGCCGCGGCGGGTCAGCAGGGCGCGTTCGATGGCGATCGCGAGTTCGCCGCCGCGCTGGCCGCCCAGTTCGCGCCCGTCCAGGTGGCGGCAGGCGCCGTTCGCGGCGACCGCGCGCAGGATGTCGGGATGGGCATGGCCGGTTTCGCGCACGCACAGGACGCCTTCGGCGGGTTGGCCAAGGAGCTGGCCCAGCTGGCTCAGGATGCCGAGGGCGACGTCGCGCACGCCATGCAGGGCCATCAGCTCGGCGCCGGCGGCGACGATGCGCTCCAGTCCCAGGCGGTTCTCGTCGAGTGCGCGGATCTGCTGGTAGGAGCGGATCGCGGCGGCGACGGTGGTGTACAGCTTGGTGCGGGTCAGCTCGGACTTGGTGCGGTAATCGTTGATGTCGTAGCCGCGGATGGCGTCCATCTCGGGCGCGTAGCCGGGCTGGCCGGTGCGCAGGATGATGCGCACCTCGTGCTGGCCGAGTTCCTCGCGGATCCGGCGCACCAGGTTGAGGCCGGCGTCGGCGCTTTCCATCACCACGTCCAGCAGGACCACGGCGATGCCGGTGTCGCGGCGCAGCAGTTCGAAGGCTTCGGCGGCCGAATACGCGTGCAGGAAGCTCAGCGGGCGGCCCTGCATCTCCACGCTGCCCAGTGCGAAGGTGGTGGTCGAGTGCACGTCGGCATCGTCGTCCACCACCAGGATGCGCCAGGCGGCGCGGGCAGGGGATGCCGAACTGTCGTCCCCTTCGTCGGCAAAGACGAGATCGTCATGGCTCATGGGCACATCCTTCAGGGCGCCGGAGGGCGTCATCGATGCGGGCATGTGTTACTTCTCCAAGATAGCTCGGCATGTGATCGGCTCAGTATATATGCAATTAACAAGGAGAAAGTCACCAATTCCCCCAAGTGCATAAAATATATCCATGCGGCAACGTTTTTTGACGCTTGCGCAACGCCGGAGGGGCCCCGGCGCCGCACCTGGGCTGCTGGTAGAATGGTAATTCGACCAATTCCCGCGAGAAGAAGTAGACCATGTCCGGCAACTCATTTGGCAAGCTGTTTTCCGTAACCACTTTCGGCGAGTCGCATGGCCCGGCCATCGGCTGCGTCATCGACGGCTGCCCGCCCGGGATGCTTCTGAGCGAAGCCGACATCCAGCCCGAGCTGGACCGGCGCAAGCCCGGCACCTCGCGCCACGTGACCCAGCGCCAGGAAGCCGACCGCGTGCAGATCCTGTCCGGCGTGTACGAGGGCGTGACCACCGGCACGCCGATCGCGCTGCTGATCCAGAACGAGGACCAGCGCAGCAAGGACTACGGCAACATCGCGGAGAGCTTCCGTCCCGGACATGCCGACTATACTTATTGGCACAAATACGGGGTGCGCGACCCGCGCGGCGGCGGCCGCTCGTCGGCGCGCCTGACCGCGCCGGTGGTGGGCGCCGGCGCCGTGGCCAAGAAATGGCTGCGCGAACAGTTCGGCACCGAGTTCTTCGGCTGCATGCGCACGCTGGGCGACATCGAGGTCCCCTTCGAATCCTGGGAACATGTGCACGCGAATCCCTTCTTCGCGGCGACCTCCGACTCCGCCCTGCTGGCGCGCATGGAGGCGGCAATGGACGAGCTGCGCCGGGCCGGCGATTCGATCGGCGCGCGGATCGACGTGGTGGCGCGCAAGGTGCCGGTGGGACTGGGCCAGCCGATCTACGACAAGCTCGACGCCGACATCGCCTATGCGATGATGGGAATTAACGCGGTCAAGGGCGTGGAAATCGGGGCCGGTTTCGGCTCGGTGGCGCAGAAAGGCTCCGAGCACGGCGACGAGCTGACGCCGGAAGGATTCGTGGGCAACAACGCGGGCGGTCTGCTGGGCGGGATCTCGACCGGGCAGGACATCACGGTGTCGATCGCGATCAAGCCGACTTCGTCCATCCGCACGCCGCGGCGCTCGATCGACAAGGCGGGCAATCCGGTGATGGTGGAGACTTTCGGGCGCCACGATCCCTGCGTGGGCATCCGGGCGACGCCGATCGCGGAAGCGATGCTGGCGCTGGTGCTGATCGATCATGCGCTGATGCACCGGGCGCAGTGTGGGGATGTGCGGGTGTCGACGCCGGATATCGCAGGCTGAAAGCGACTTGGGTCCCCGCCTTCGCGGGGATGACGTTTTACGGTGGCGGGCCGCAAAGTCACTTTCGGCTATGCACTCAAGAACGTCATCCCCGCGCAGGCGGGGACCCAAGTTGATGTTCGTTAATCAGAAGTCGATACGTGCCTACACCCGCGTCGCAATCGCCTCCAGCTGGTGCCGCCGCTCCACCGTGCGCACCACCAGCCCGCGCAAATCGTTCAGCAGCGCAAACTCCGTCTGGCTCAGGATCACCGACGGGAAGCTGTCATCCCAATCCCCGTAGATGAAGCCCGCCGGCTGCCCGTGGGCGCACAGCGGAATCACCACGAAGCAGCGCGCCTCGGACAGGGTGCCTTTCCACCAGCCCGGCAGCTTGGCCGCGAACTTGGCGTCGCGCGCGTTCTCGATGAAGATCACGCGGTCGCTGCCCAGCGCCGCGTGGAACACGTTCGGCTCGTAGATATCGTCGAACTGCAGGTGCGGCAGCAGGTTCTTGGCGCCGTCGCCGAAGCCCAGGCGCGCCGAATACTTGCCTTCGCGGCGGTTGCGCAGGAAGGCGAAGGAGCGGCTGAAGGACAGGCCCTTGTGCATGGTCTCGAGGGCCATTGAAATCATCTGGCCCGCGGTGGCGCTCGGGCCGGCGTCGCGCATGTCGGCCACGCCGCTCATCAGGATCTTGTTGCCGGCCACGCGCTTGCGCGTCGCCATGGCTTCCTGCGCGCGCTTTTCCAGCGGCTTGGCCAGCGGTGCAATGGAGAGGTCGGACGCCGCCTCGACCTTGGCCTTGCCGATCGCGGTCAGGAGGCCGGTCGGTTCCACACCCAGCATCGGCGAGAAGCTTTCGGCCAGGGTGGCGACGCGCGCGGCGCCGGCCTCGTCGTCGCTCCACAGCGCGTCGGCGGCCAGGGTCGACATGGTGCCCAGCGCGGCCAGCCAGTCGTCGTGGCCGAAGCCTTCGCCGCGCTCGCTCGGCTCGACGCGGCGCATGCCGGCGATCAGGTTGCGCGGCAGGCCCCAGTGCCCGGCGGTGGCGCGGCCGATTTCCTGCAGCGACATGCCCAGCACGGGTTCGGCGGCCAGTTCTTCCATGCCGGCGCCGGCGTGTTCGGCCATCTGCACCCAGCGTTCCGGCATGTAGAAGGTGATCATCATCCGGCCCAGCGAGTGCAGGATCGAGCAGACCACCGCTTCCTCCGGGTCGCGCGTGGCGGCGCTGGCGGCCACCTGCTGCGCCACCATCCCGGCCAGCACCGCTTTTTCCATCTCGATGTGGGCGGCCTCGGTGTCCGGTGTGCTGCGGCTCAGTTCCTCGATCAGCTTCAGGCCCAGGGCCAGGTGGCCGATGGCCTCGGTGCCGAGCACCAGCACCGCCTTGGAAATGGTATTGACGCGCTGGCCGAAGGCCGAGTACATGCTGCTGTTCGCCAGGCGCAGCACCTTCTGGGTGAGCACGGGGTCGGACAGCACGGTCTGGGTCATCGAGAATTCGCGCTCGTCCTCGCCGCGCATGGAGGCGAGGATGGCGTTGATGGCCTTGGTGAATCCAGGCATGTCGCCCTGGCGGCGGATGCGTTCCCACAGCAGGGCGAGGGTGGCTTCCCCTTTCGGCGAGCGCGCGTTGTCGGCTTGTGTCGTCATGGTTTGACCGTCCGGGTTTCGGCCGGCAGGAGAGCGGTATAAAGGTTTTCCTTGAGGGCGGCCAGGGCCACGTTGGCCGGCATCGGTTTGCCGGTCAGGTAGCCCTGCACGTAATGCACGCCCTGGGTATCGAGCCAGGACAGCTGTTCTTCGGTCTCGACGCCTTCCGCGACCACCGACAGGTCGAGGTGCTTGGCCAGGTCGAGCACGGCGTTGCAGATGGCGGCGTCCTTCGTGGCCTCGGGCAGGTCCTTCACGAACGCACGGTCGACCTTCAGGACCGAGATCGGGAAGCGCTTCAGGTAGGCGAGCGAGGAATAGCCGGTGCCGAAATCGTCGATCGCGATACGCGCCTCGCGTTCGGCCATCTTGGTCAGGATCGATTCGGCGTGCTGCGGGTCGATCATCAAGGTGCCCTCGGTGATCTCGAGCACCAGCTGGCGCCCCGGGGTGCCGGACATCGCCAGCGCGTCGTCGAGCACCTGCAGGAAGCGGTCGCTGCGGAACTGGCGCGGGCTGATGTTGACCGAGATATAGAGCTCGCGGCCCGCCACCTCCTGGAACTGGCGGATCTGCATGCAGGCCGCCTTCAGCGCCCAGGCGCCCAGCAGGTTGATCAGGCCGTTGGTCTCGGCGATCGGAATGAAGCGGCCCGGCGGCACCATGCCCAGGGTCGGGTGCTTCCAGCGCATCAGGGTCTCGAAACCCTCGATGGTACGGGTGCGGGCGTCGACGATGGGCTGGTAGAACAGCAGGAACTCGCCTTCGCGCACCGCGTTGAACATCGCCGCCTCGAGCGAGATATCGTGCTCCGGCGGGCCCTGGTCGCGCGGGCTGTAGAGCACCGTGCGCGCCTTGCCGGTTTCCTTGGCGCGCGACATCGCGGTATCGGCCAGGGTGATCAGGCGCACTTCGTCTTCGGCATGGTCCGGATAGACCGCGACGCCGATCGAGGCGCCCAGGTAGATCGTGTGGCCCGCCACTTCGAAAGGCGACTGCAGGGTCGCCATCAGGCGGCCGGTGACCAGCTTGATCTGGCCATCGGAGAAAGTACCGGGCAGGACCGCAACGAATTCGTCGCCGCCCACGCGCGCCAGGGTGTCGCTGTCGCGCAGGGTGCGGCGCAGGCGGCCGGCGGCCATCTGCAGCACGGCGTCGCCCACCGGGTGGCCGAGGCCGTCGTTGACCTTCTTGAAACCGTCCAGGCCGATGGTGGCGACCGAGAAGCCCTGGCCGGAACGGCGCGCGTTGGCGATCACCATGCGGATGCGGTCCGACAGCAGCACGCGGTTCGGCAGTTCGGTCAGTGCGTCGTGGGTCGCCATGTGGCGCAGGCGCTCTTCGGTCGCCTGCTGGGCCGACATGTCGCGTCCGATCACGAGGATCGGGGCGTCGTCGCCGCTGTCGAGCATGGCGATGCGCAGTTCGTAGCAGACCTCGCGTTCGCCCAGGCGGAAGCGGGCTTCGACGATGGCGGGTTCGGTGCTGCCCACCGAGCTCACCAGTGCGTTGCGCAGGGCGGCCTGGTCGGCTTCGTGGACCAGGGACACCAGTGCGCGCCCGGGCTCGACACCGCTCAGGCGCTGCGCGCGCGTGCTCGCCGCGCGGATCTGGCCGCCGGAGGTGACGCGGAAGACGGCGTCGCCGGCCGTTTCCATCAGGCCGTCAAGCAGTCCCGCCGGCAGCGGAGCGCTCGCCTGAGCTTGGGGCACGGCGGAAAAACTGGTGTGCATTATTAAATGATTGCCTTTTGAACGCTGGCACGTGCACGACATGCCGTCCCGGGAGCGCGCAACGCTCCAAACCGTGCAAGTCTACCAAACCTCATGCGACTCTATCATTGAAAGATTCCAAAAGGCATTAAAAAACACAAGCCCCGGGGCCATTTCGCGCACATTTGCGCTGGAACAGGCGGCTTGCCACGCATGAACGTTTGCGCTAGCCTGCTTGTCGGATCGCCAAGACCCAACCGTACGTACGTCACCATTGTCGCCGATTCTTGCTGGATAGCAAATCGCAAGCGACCATTCTGATGCTTCTATGCAACATGGGCAAATAAAAACAGTGCGAATCGCACGAGGAGACGCCGGATGAACCTGTTCGAGACCCATGAAGTGTTCAACCAGGCTCCGCCTTTTGCGGGAGCCAACCTCTACGCTTGCGACTCAGCGCTGCGGGAAGGCCTGGAGCGCGAGGGTGGCGGCTGGGCCGCGCCCATGCTCGATGCGCTCGGGGCACGGCTGGGCAGCGCCGAGGCCCAGGAACTGGCGCGCCTGGCGAACGTCCACGGCCCGCGCCTGACGACCTACGACCGCAGCGGCAACCGGGTCGATGAAGTGGAATTCCATCCGGCCTGGCACCAGCTCATGGCCATGATGATCGGCGCCGGCGCCCACGCTGCGCCCTGGGTCGACAGCCGCTCCGGCGCCCAGGTGGCGCGCGCCGCCCAGTACCTCCTGTTCGGCCAGCTCGAGAACGGCGCCCAGTGCCCGGTGACGATGACCTATGCCTCCGTGCCGGCGCTGCGCCGCCATCCGCGCATCGCCGGCAAGTGGCTGCCGAAGATCCTGTCGCGCGACTACGATCCGCGTTCGCTGCCGGTGGAACAGAAGCGCGGCGCCCTGGTGGGCATGGGCATGACCGAGAAGCAGGGCGGCACCGACGTGCGCGCCAACACCACGCGCGCCGAGCCGATCGCGCCGTCCGAGGCGCAGGCCCGCTTCGGCGCGGAAGGCGAGGGCGCCTACCGCATCGTCGGCCACAAGTGGTTCTTCTCGGTGCCGCAATCGGACGCCCACCTGATCCTGGCCCAGCTCGACGAGCAGGGCAGCGCGGGGCTCAGCTGCTTCTTCGTGCCGCGTTTCCTGCCCGACGGCAGCCGCAATGCGATCCGGGTGCAGCGCCTGAAGGACAAGCTGGGCAACCGTTCCAACGCTTCCTCCGAAGTCGAGTTCCATGGCGCGATCGGCTGGATGATCGGCCAGCCCGGACGCGGCATCCCGACCATCCTCGAGATGGGCAGCCACACGCGCCTGGACTGCGTGCTGGGAAGCGCCGCCATCATGCGCGCCGCCCTGTGCCATGCGCTGCACCACGCGCGCGGCCGCGCCGCCTTCGGCCGCAAGCTGGCCGAGCAGCCCCTGATGCAGAACGTGCTGGCCGACCTGGCGCTGGAATCGGAAGCGGCAACCGCCTTCGCGCTGCGCCTCGCGCGCTGCTACGACCAGCCCGGCGACCCGCGGCAGGCCCTGCTGGGGCGAATCCTGACCCCGGCCGGCAAGTACTGGATCTGCAAGCGCGGCCCGGGCTTCGGCGCCGAGGCCATGGAAGTCATGGGCGGCAACGGCTATGTCGAGGACGGCCCGCTGGCCAGGCTCTACCGCGAATTCCCGGTGAACTCGATCTGGGAAGGCTCGGGCAACGTGATGTGCCTGGACGTGCTGCGCGCGATCGGCAAGTCGCCGGAAGAGGCGCGCGCGGCCCTGGCGGCCGAGCTGATGCCGGCGGCCGGCCTGGACGCGCGCTTCGGCGCCTATGCCGGCCGGCTGCTGGACGAGTTGCCGGCCTACCTGGAGGACGAATCCGGCGCGCGCAGGCTGGCCGAGCGCCTGGTGCTGGCGGTGCAGGGGGCGCTGCTGCTGCGCCATGCGCCTGCCTGTGTCGCGGACGCTTTCCTTGCCTCGCGCATTGCGCAGGACCCGGGCGGGGCTTTCGGGCGCCTGCCCGCGGAAAGCGACTGCGCGGCGATCCTGGCGCGGGCGCTGCCGGCCTGATCGCGGCGATGCCGCGCATTATTTCTTCGACAAAGGGCCGCGCGGCTGGGATAATGCTGGCCTACCGAGCATCCAGCTCCCGCTTCACACCCGAATACCTTCCTGGCCGACCATGAAACAAGACCCGCGTTTTCCGAACCTGTTCATCCTGAACCACCCGCTGATCCAGCACAAGCTGTCGCACATGCGCGAGCACGACACCTCGACCCGCACCTTCCGTGAGCTGCTGCGCGAGATCACGCTCCTGATGGGCTACGAGATCACGCGCGACCTGCCGCTGACCACGCGCCAGATCACCACCCCGCTGGTCACCATCGATGCGCCCGTCATCGCCGGCAAGAAGCTGGCGGTGGTGCCGATCCTGCGCGCCGGCATCGGCATGAGCGACGGCCTGCTGGAACTGGTGCCCTCGGCGCGGGTCGGCCACATCGGCGTGTTCCGCGACCCGGACACCCACGAGCCGGTCGAGTACCTGGTGCGCCTGCCGGACGTCACCGACCGCACCTTCATCCTGTGCGATCCGATGGTCGCCACCGGCAACTCGGCGGTGCACGCGGTCGACGTGCTCAAGAAGCGCGGCGTGCCGGACGAACAGATTTTGTTCCTGGCCCTGGTGGCCGCGCCGGAAGGCATCGCCGTGTTCCAGAAGGCGCACCCGAACGTCAAGGTCTACGTCGCCTCGCTCGACTCGCACCTGAACGACGACGCCTACATCGTGCCGGGCCTGGGCGACGCGGGCGACCGCATCTTCGGCACCAAGTAAGGCACGAGGACGGCGATGACGCATCCGGCCGACCAGCAGTTCTTCGCGCGCCTGGCCGCGCTGAACGACAAGTTCGCCAACAGCCTGCCCGGCACGCTGGACCGGCTGGCCGGCCTGGCGCGCCGGCTCGACCCGGCCGCGCCGGCGCCGGCGGCCGACGATCTGCAGGCCATGCTGCACACGGTGGCCGGTTCGGCCGCCACCTTCGGCTACCGCGGCCTGGGCCACCATGCGCGCGCGCTCGAGCAGCGCCTGCGCGTGCTGCAGACCTTCGAGTCGGTGGCGGCGGCGGACTGGCAGGACTGGCTGGGCGAGCTGGACCGCTTTATCGCCGACGCGCGCCGCGATCCGAAATCCCTGTCCTGAAACGCGCTGCGGTGCAAGGCCGCGGCGCAAGAGTCTTCTGCGGGCGCATTTGATTCAGCGCAAACATTTGAGCTGCCCATTCCCCTATATTCTTCCTACTGCCGAATATTAAGAACCGGCGCCCGAATTCGTTGATTCAAGGAATGTTGCGGGTCCCTTGATTTTTTATTTCACGAATAAGGCGTGCGCTCCTTTTATTCGGTATAATACGGGATCGTTGGGTTCGAGCTAGTAGTGCAGTCTGTCTGTCATTCCTTTCTTGCTTCTTCAAACGATCTAAAACGGGCGCAAGCCCAACTTAACCGAAATAGGAAATTGTAATGGCAACTGGCATCGTGAAATGGTTCAATGATTCGAAGGGTTTTGGCTTCATCACCCCTGACGAAGGCGGCGAAGATCTGTTTGCACACTTCTCGGCAATCCAGAGCGCCGGCTTCAAGTCGCTGCAGGAAAACCAGCGCGTCTCGTTCGACGTGACCACCGGCCCGAAGGGCAAGCAGGCAGCGAACATCCAGCCGCTGTAATCGCGCGCTGAATCGCTCTTCTGCGATCGCAAAAATCCCCGGAATTGCCGGGGATTTTTTTTGCCTGTAGGTATCGCACGGATAGCGGCGACGTCCGGTTGGCGGCTCCGCCGCCGATGCATTCATGCGCATCGTGAACGGCCGTGCTAGCGCATGTTGAACGGGTCGGCGGCATGGCCGCCAACCCGACGGTTCATGGTAGCGCTCAGCTTCGCAGGGTGGGCCGGCCTGCTCCGGCACGCATCAAGGCGTTAATGCCATGTATCCCGCATAAGGCCTCAGCGGTGCCGCCAGTAATCGGGCTGCGCATACGTCCGCCGTAGAAAGTCCACGAAAGTCCTGATCCGCAAAGGCAGGTGGCGCCGCTGCGCGAACACCGCATAGATGTCATTGCCGGGCGCCGAATACTCATCCAGCACCGTGAACAGTTCGCCGCTGGCGATCTGTCCGCCCACTTCCCACATCGAGCGCCAGGCCAGGCCCTTGCCGGCCAGGGACCAGGCATGCAGCACCGCGCCATCGTTGCACACCATGTTGCCGCTGACCTTGAGCGTGACCGGCTTGCCCTTGTCGAGGAAAGTCCAGCCGCGCTGGCTTCCTTCGCTGCTGATCGCCAGGCAGTTGTGCTTCGCCAGGTCCGCCAATCCCTGCGGCCGGCCGTACCGCTTGAGATAGGCGGGCGTCGCCACCACCACCCGGTGGTTGTCGGCCAGCTTGACCCCCACCAGGCTGGAATCGTTCAGGCTGGCGATGCGGATCGCCACGTCCACGCCTTCGCCGACCACGTCGACCACGCGGTCGTTCAGGTTCAGGTTGACCGTCACCTCGCGGTGCTCGGCCAGGAAGGAGGGCAGCAGCGGCGCCACGTGCTGGCGGCCGAAGCCCGCCGGCGCCGACACCAGCAGGTGGCCGGTGGCGCGCGCGCTGCGCTCCGACGCCGCGTTCTCGGCCTCGTCGAGTTCGTCCAGGATGCGCTGGCAGTCCTCGAGGAAGGCCGCGCCTTCATCGGTCAATACCAGCTTGCGCGTGGTCCGCTGCAGCAGCTTGACGCCCAGGCGGGCCTCCAGCGCATCGAGGCGCCGCCCGATCATGGCCGGCGCGATGCCCTCCGCGCGCGCCGCCGCCGACAGGCTGCCGCGCGCCGCGACCTCGACAAAGGTCTCGATCTGCCGGAATTTATCCATCTACTCCCTCGATTACGTCACAAAAACGCACAGATGTAGTGCGTATTTGTATCGTTTAGCTATGTTCCAGTGAATATACTTGAAGCCAAGACAAACGCCAAGCCGGTGTAAACTGGCTTGAGCAGGCAGTACGCGTCGCCATTTTTTCTTTCCTCCAGGAGTAGCAGCATGACCATCAGCACCCCCGCCGGCATGGAAATCCGCGCCGAGATCAAGCCCGGTTACGAACAGATCCTCACGCCGCAAGCCCTCGAACTCGTCGCCAAGCTGTCGCGCGCCTTCGAGCCGCGCCGCCAGGAACTGCTGGCGGCCCGCGCCGAGCGCGCGCGCCGCCTGGACGCCGGCGAGCGTCCGGACTTCCGTCTTGACACCGCCCATATCCGCACAGGCGACTGGAAGATCGCCCCGATCCCGAAGGCGCTGGAATGCCGCCGCGTGGAGATCACCGGCCCGGTCGAACGCAAGATGGTCATCAACGCCCTGAACTCGGGCGCCGACAGCTACATGACCGACTTCGAGGATTCGAACACCCCGAACTGGGACAACCAGCTCACCGGCCAGATCAACATGATGGACGCGGTGCGCAAGACCATTTCGCTCGAGCAGAACGGCAAGACCTACAAGCTGAACGACAAGGTCGCGACCCTGGTCGTGCGTCCGCGCGGCTGGCACCTGGACGAGAAGCACGTGCTGGTCGACGGCAAGCGCGTCTCGGGCGGCATCTTCGACTTCGCCCTGTTCATGTTCCACAACGCGAAGGAACAACTGGCGCGCGGCGCCGGTCCCTACTTCTACCTGCCGAAGATGGAATCCCATCTGGAGGCGCGCCTGTGGAACGACATCTTCGTGATGACCCAGAACGAGCTCGGACTGCCACAGGGCACGATCAAGGCGACCGTCCTGATCGAGACCATCCTGGCCGCCTTCGAGATGGACGAGATCCTGTACGAGCTGCGCGAGCACAGCGCCGGCCTGAACGCGGGCCGTTGGGACTACATCTTCTCGTGCATCAAGAAGTTCAAGCTGGACAAGGACTTCTGCCTGGCCGACCGCGCCAAGGTGACGATGACCTCGCCCTTCATGCGCGCCTATGCGCTGCTGCTGCTCAAGACCTGCCACAAGCGCGGCGCGCCGGCCATCGGCGGCATGGCGGCCCTGATCCCGATCAAGAACGATCCGGCCAGGAACGAGGTGGCGATGGGCGGCGTGCGCAACGACAAGGCGCGCGATGCGACCGACGGCTACGACGGCGGCTGGGTGGCGCACCCGGGCCTGGTCGAGCTGGCGATGGCCGAGTTCACCAAGGTGCTGGGCGACCGCCCGAACCAGATCGACAAGCAGCGTCCGGACGTCGAAGTCACGGCCAAGGAGCTGCTCGACTTCAAGCCTGAAACCCCGATCACGGAAGACGGCCTGCGCTACAACATCAACGTCGGCATCCACTACCTGGGCGCCTGGCTGGCGGGGAATGGCTGCGTGCCGATCCACAACGTGATGGAAGACGCCGCGACCGCCGAGATCAGCCGCTCGCAGGTGTGGCAGTGGATCCGTTCGGACAAAGGCGTGCTGGAGGACGGCCGCAAGGTGACTGCCGAGATGGTGCGCGCCATGATTCCGGAGGAGCTGGCCAAGGTGAAGGCGGTGGCGCCGAACGGCGACAACCCGAGCTATGTGCGCGCGGCCGAGATCTTCGAGGAGATGTCGACCTCGGACCGCTTCGCGGAGTTCCTGACCTTGCCGCTGTACGAAGAGATCTGACACGCCTAGGGTCGGCGGCTCGGCCGCCGGCCCTGCGGTGCCCCGTGATCAACTAGAACACGTTCTTCCACTCCCTCAGCGCCGCGAAGGCCTGCACAGGCGGCGCCCCTTCCGCCAGCCGTCCCGCCCGCACGAGGCTGTCCACGATCCCCGGTTCGGTATAGCGCAGGAAGGGATTCGTCCCGCGCTCCAGTCCGATCGTCGACGGCACCGTCGGCAGCCGCGTGCCGCGCCGCTCGGACGCGTCGCGCATCCGCAGTTGCACCGCCTGGTTGTCCGGCTCCACCGCCTGGGCAAAGCGCAGATTTGAAATCGTATACTCGTGCGCACAGTAGACCAGCGTATCGTCCGGCAGCGCCGCCAGCTTGGCCAGCGACGCCGTCATCTGCTCCGGCGTGCCTTCGAACAGCCGTCCGCAACCGCCCGCGAACAGGGTGTCGCCGCAAAACAGCCAGTTGGCCCCGTGCTTGTCGTCCAGCCTGCGGCGGACATAGGCGATGTGCCCGCGCGTGTGTCCCGGCACGTCCAGCACCTCCAGCTCCAGGTCCAGGCCCGGCACGGTGATCCGCTCGCCTTCGCCGAGCGGATGGGTGAGGGCCTTGACGCCGTCGTGGCGCGGGCCGAAGACGGGCACCGGGCCATCGGCCAGCAGGCCCGGCACGCCGCCGATATGGTCAGCATGATGGTGGGTGAGTAGAATGGCGGTCAGGGTCAGCTTGTGCGCGGCCAGGGCCTCGCGGATGGGCTCGTCGTCGCCAGGGTCGACCACCGCTGCGTGGACGCCGTCGTGGATCAGCCAGAGATAATTGTCGTTGAAGGCGGGTATAGTAAGAACAGTCAAGTCCTGGGCTTTGCTCGGCGAATTCGTCATGGTGGGAATTGTTTCAAAAGGGATGGCATGGACAGCGCGAAGGACCTGAACGGCGCCGAAAAATCCATTATAGCGCTCGATATCTGGCTGCAATCGCAGGCGGGCGCATACGTGCGCGCCTTCGAGCAGGCCTGCCTGGACGAGCTGACGGCGGATATTTTCGGCTTCAATGCGCTGCAGATCGGCGTGCCCCAGCTCGACGCGCTGGCCGCCAACCGCATGCCCAACAAATGGCAGGCGGCCACCCGCACCTCGACCGACAACGAGCTCGCCTTCGCCGCGGGCGGCAAGCAGATCGCCGTGGCGCTCGACTTCGCCGAGCTGCCTTTCGCCTCGCAGAGCATCGACCTGGTGGTCTTGCCCCACGTACTGGAATTCGCCGCCGAGCCGCACCAGGTGCTGCGCGAAGTCGAGCGCGTATTGATTCCGGAGGGCCAGGTCATCATCTGCGGCTTCAACCCGGCCAGCCTGTGGGGCGTGCGCCAGGGTGTCGGCCGCTTCACCAGCAACGACTATTTACCGGCCTCCGGCGAATTCATTTCTATGCCGCGGCTGAAGGACTGGTTAAAATTGCTGAACCTCGGCGTGACGCGCAGCCATTTCGGCTGCTACGCGCCGCCGTGCCGGACGGCGCACTGGCTGAGCCGGTTTTCCATGATGGAGTCCGCCGGACGCCGCTGGTGGCCCTACCTCGGCGCGGTCTACGTCGTGCATGCGATCAAGCGGGTCAAGGGCATGCACATCATCGGACCGGCATGGAACAAGAAAACGAGCAAACGGCCGCAGGCAGTGCCGGCAGCGAACAGAGAATGAGCGAAGAACAAAACACAGCAGCAAACCTGACCAAGGTCGAGATTTTCACCGACGGCGCCTGCAAGGGCAATCCGGGCACCGGGGGGTGGGGCGCGCTGCTCGTCTCCAACGGCCACGAGAAGGAAATCTTCGGCGGCGAGCCGAACACCACCAACAACCGCATGGAGCTGCGCGCCGTGATCGAGGCATTGGGCGTGCTGAACCGCCCGTGCAACGTGGTGCTGCACACCGACAGCCAGTACGTCCAGAAGGGGATCTCGGAATGGATCCACGGCTGGAAGGCGCGCGGCTGGAAGACCTCGACCAAGGAACCGGTCAAGAACGACGACCTGTGGAAGGCGCTCGACCTGGCGCAGCAGCAGCATGCGGTGGAATGGCGCTGGGTGCGCGGCCACAACGGCCATCCCGGCAACGAACGGGCCGACGTGCTGGCGAACCGGGGCGCGGCCTCGGCGCGTCGCTGACCTGACCAGGCACCGACCGCGCGCAGTCTGTGCAGTTTGTTATACTGCGCTCCGCATCAACTCATCAGTAAAGCACCATGCGCCAGATTGTCCTCGATACCGAAACCACCGGCCTGAATCCACGTACCGGCGACCGCGTCATCGAGGTCGGCTGTGTTGAAATCTTCAACCGCAAGCTGACCGGGAATAACTTTCACCGCTATATCAACCCGGAACGCGATTCCGACGAGGCGGCGCTGGCTGTCCACGGCCTGACCACCGAATTCCTGAGCGACAAGCCGAAATTCCACGAGATCGCCGAGGAATTGCGCGCCTACATCGACGGCGCCGAAGTCATCATCCACAATGCACCTTTCGACCTGGGCTTCCTGAACCACGAGTTCGTCCGGCTCGGCCTGCCGCCTTTCGTCGAGCACTGCAGCAACGTGATCGACACCCTGGTATTCGCCAAGGAACTGCATCCGGGCAAGCGGAATTCGCTGGACGCGCTCTGCGACCGCTACGAAATCTCGAACGCGCACCGCAAGCTGCACGGCGCGCTGCTGGACTCGGAACTGCTGGCCGATGTCTACCTGGCCATGACGCGCGGCCAGAACACGCTGACCATGGACGTCGAGGAAGAATCGGCTTCGGGCGGCGAAATGCTCGAGGCCGTGCCGCTGGGCGAGATCATCGTGGTCTCGGCCAGTGCGGACGAGCTGGCGATCCATGAGGAAGTGCTGGCCGGTCTCGACAAGAATATCAAAGGCAGCTGTGTGTGGAGAAATTATTCTCCGCAGGGGTGACGAAAGGCCCGATCTGTGCCATAATACGCCTCGCTTTGGGAGGTTAGCTCAGGGGTAGAGCACTGCATTCACACTGCAGGGGTCGCAAGTTCGAAACTTGCACTTCCCACCAGATTTCGACAGGCCAGCTTCGCGCTGGCCTGTGTCATTTCGAGGCCTCTGCGCAAGCGGCCTGGCGGATGAAAAAGCGAAATTGCTATTTGGAATAAATTGGCGTTTGTGTCATAATAGCGCCTCTCGGGAGGTTAGCTCAGGGGTAGAGCACTGCATTCACACTGCAGGGGTCGCAAGTTCGAAACTTGCACTTCCCACCAGGATTCTCCAGCACCCAGCTGGAACCAGAAGGGCCACGCGATGCGTGGCCTTTTTGCATTCCGCCCGCGGTATTGCGCTGCCACAGCGCCACAGACCCTCCCTCTGACAGGATTGCTTCTTCCGTGTACGGCCGGATGGAGACGCCCGCATGCCCGACACACTCGCGAAGCTCGGCAATGCCTTCGTCTTGGCAGATCATTGCCCGGCGCGCGTGGATCGGCCGTGGCCTGCCCGGTGAGCCGGTGCGCGACATGATGATCGAGGCGGTGGAGGCGCGCTGTGGCAGCACGGACGAGCGGGCAATCGCCGTCGACTGCTCGCGTGATCACGGCGGCGCTGTCCGGGCCAACGAGACGCACGCCCTGGCGGGTTGGTAGCTCCCCATCCGCGTGAGCTCGTGTACACTCGAATCGTATACGGATCACAGGCGGCGCCCGCCGGGATAGACAACCATCACTCGAGACTTTATGTTGAGCGGCCACTACGAACCCTTCCTGGTATTGGTGTCGATCCTGGTAGCGATCCTCGCTTCGTACACGGCCCTCAGCCTGGCCATGCGCGTCAAGGAAACGCATGGCCGTGCACCGTATTTCTGGATCGCCGGCGGCGCGCTGGCCATGGGCAGCGGCATCTGGTCCATGCACTTCATCGGCATGCTGGCCTTCCGCCTGCCGATCCCGATCGGCTACGACAGCCGCATCACCTTCGTGTCCTGGCTGCTGCCCGTGGTCGTGTCCGGCCTGGCGCTATGGCAGCTGCGCCACCGCGAGATCGGCGGGCGCCACCTGGCCTGGGGCGCGCTGCTGATGGGCCTCGGGATCAACGCCATGCATTACACCGGCATGGCCGGCATGCGCATGGATCCGGGCATCACCTACGATCCCTGGCTGTTCGCGGCCTCGGTCGCGATCGCCATCGGGGCCTCGGCCATGGCCTTGTGGATCGCCTTCCGCCTGCACGAGAACCTGCGTCATCCGCGCCTCGCCCAGGGCGGCGCGGCCACCGTGATGGGCTTCGCGATCGCCGGCATGCACTATACCGGCATGGCCGCCGCCCATTTCGACGCGGCCAGCGTGTGCCGCGCCGCGGTCGATGGCGTCAACCAGGACCACCTGGCGCTGCTGGTCACGGTGGCGACGGTGGCGCTGCTGACCATCGCCTTGCTGGCGGCGATCTTCGACGCGCGCCTCGAGTCGCGCAACCGCACCCTGGCCGCCTCGCTCGAAACCGCGGCCGAGCGCCAGCAGCTGTTCCTGCGCGAACAGAAGGCGAGGGTGGAGGCGGAGCAGATCAGCCAGTTGAAGGACGACTTCCTGGCTACGCTCTCGCACGAGCTGCGCACGCCGCTGAACGCGATGCTGGGCTGGTCGCAGCTGCTGCTGAACGGTGCGCGCGACGAGGCCATGCTGCGCCGCGGCCTGGAAACCATCGAACGCAATGCGCGCGGCCAGTCCCAGCTGATCGAAGACATGCTCGACATGAGCCGCCTAATCGCCGGCAAGGTGCGGCTCGACGCCAAGCCGATCGCGCCCGGCGAGTTCGTGCTGGCCGCGGTCGAGACCGCGCGCCCGGCGGCGATGGGCAAGCGTATCCAGCTGACCACCGTGCTCGATCCCGACGCCGGGCCGGTTTCGGGCGACATCGCGCGCATGCAGCAGGTGATGTCGAACCTGATCTCGAACGCCATCAAGTTTACGGAACCGGGCGGCAAGATCACGATCGCGCTGCGGCGCGAGGAGGACGGGGTCGCGGTCGACATCACCGACACCGGCATCGGCATCGCCCCCGATTTCCTGCCCTTTGTGTTCGACCGCTTCCGCCAGGCCGACGCCTCCTCGGCGCGCCGCCACGGCGGGCTGGGCCTGGGCCTGGCGATCGCACGCCAGCTGGTGGAGCTGCAGGGTGGGGCCATTACCGTGTCGAGCCCGGGCCAGGACCAGGGCGCGACCTTCACCCTGCATCTGCCGCCGGCGCCCGCGGAGGCCTTGCCGGCGGCCGTGCCCGAGCCGCGCGGGCTGTACGGCGCGGCGAACGCCTCGGCCGATTTGTCGGGCCTGAGCGTGCTGGTGGTGGACGACGAACGCGATTCGCTGGAACTGGTCCAGCAGGTCCTGGCCGAGACCCAGGCCACGATCCTGCCGGCGATGAGCGCCCAGGAAGCCCTGCTCAGCATCGAGCGCCATCGTCCCGATCTGATCATCAGCGACATCGGCATGCCCCTCATGGATGGCTTCGAGCTGATCAGCAAGGTGCGGGCCTTGCGCGACCGCCAGGCCGCGGCGGTGCCTGCCATCGCCCTGACGGCGTTCTCGCGCAAGGAAGACCAGCAGCGGGCGCTGGAGGCGGGCTTCGACGAGTTCCTGGCCAAGCCCCTGCGCCCGGCGGTGCTGGTGCAGGCGGTGGTGGCGCTCGTGGAGCGCAAGGCGCTGTTGCGTGCCTCGTAAGTGAGTGCTTTAGCGCGCCTAACAAAAGCTTCAGGGCAAGGGATGCTGCCAAGCGACGCGGAGTCGAAGCCAGCACGGCTGTACGGCAAGACGACGCGACGCAGCCGTGACGATTTTGTTGGGCGCTCTTAGGCCGGCTGGCCCGGCAGCACCAGGTGCAGGTCGAGCGTCTCGGCCGCATCCGTGTTCGTGTGCATGCCCTCGACGATGAAGCCGCGGTTGCGGCCGCTTTCCTTGCCCTTGTAGAGGGCGCGGTCGGCCAGGGCGATGGCCTGTTCCCAGCCGACGCTGTCGCCGTCGGCGCCGCCGACGCGCAAGGGCAGGGCGACGGCGCCCGCGGTGGCGCTGATCTCGAGCACCAGTCCGTTCTCGAGGATGACGGGTGTGGAAGCAATCGTGTGCAGGATGCGCTGCACCAGAAGCGCGCGCTGGCCCGGCGTCACGCCCTGCGAGAACACCAGGAATTCCTCGCCGCCCCAGCGCAGCACCATGTCCGATTCGCGTACCGCGAGGCGCAGGCGCCGGCCCACTTCGACCAGCACCGCGTCGCCGGCCGCGTGGCCGTGCAGGTCGTTGATGCGCTTGAAATGGTCGATGTCGAGCAGGGTGAAGCAATCGGCGGCGTCCGTGCGGGCCGCTTCCTCACCCTCGCGGTGGCGCATACGCTCCTGGAAGGAGCGGCGGTTGTGCAGCCCCGTGAGCGGATCGTGCGCCGAGCGGTAAGCCAGTTCCTCGTTGAGCTCGGCCAGGCGGCGGCTGGTGCGCACCGACTTCTTGTACAAATAGAAGACAAAGCCGGACAGCACCAGGCCGAGGGCGGCCGCCAGCCAGGCCACCATCTGCCGCAGGCTGCGGTTACGGATCTCGGCGTCCTTCACGGCGTTTTCCTGGCGCAGGCGGTCGATCTGGACCGCGCGTTCCTTGGCCTTGAACTGTTCCTGCAGGGCCGAAATCGCCTTGTTGCGGTCGTTGAGGGCAAGGTCGGCCTGGATGTCCTCGCGCCGGCGGGTGGTGGCCAGGGCCTCGCGGTACAAGCCGGCTTTTTCCAGCGCCTGCGATTTTTCGCCGAGGAGGTTGGCCACGGCCGCCATCGCGCCCTTCGCGCGCAGGGCTTCGCCGACCTCGTCGATGTAGACCAGGCCCTCGTGCACGCGGCCCTGGCCGAACAGGGCGAAACCCAGGTTCGCCTTGGCCATTTGGAGGCTGGTGGTTTCTTCGATCTGCTGGGACAGCGCCAGCGCCTGGCGCGAAGCGCGTTCGGCCGCGTCATACCGGTGCAGCTTGAGATAGGCGTCGGCGATGTTCCCGAGGATGTTGGCTTCCAGGGTACGCAGCTCGTTGTCGCGCGCCGGACGCAGCGCCTGTTCGAAAGAGAGCAGGGCTTCCTCGACGCGGTTGCCGGCCACCAGCGCGCGCCCTTCGAAGAAGTGCAGCGAGGCGGCCACGCGGGCCGGCAGGGAAGCGTGGGCCGCGCGAAATTCGCGCGTCGTCTCGAGCGCCTTGTCGGGGTCGCCCGAATTCACGTACAGGCGCGCCAGCGCCAGGCGGATGTCGGCTTCACGCGGGCTCCACAGGCCGGGATTGCGCTGCACGATCTCGAGACCGCGCAGGTAATGGTGCAGGGCCCGGTCGAACTGGCCCATGGCGTTGTAGGCCATGCCGGTGATGATCTCGAAGCTGGCCGCGAATTCCAGGTTGCCGAGGTCGCGGTAGCGCGCATCCAGGGTTTCCAGCAGGGCCAGGGCGGCGACCGGGTCGTTGCTGTCGAGCTGGCGGTTGATGCGCACCAGGCTGGCCAGCGCGATGTTGACCGGGTCGTGCTGGGCCTCGGCCAGCTGCATGATGCGCTCGTTGACCTCGTAGGCGTCGCGCAGGCGGCCGGCGTCGTTCTGGACGCGGCGCAGCAGGCGCAGATACTGGATGCGCACCGCATAAGGTGCGCTGTCGTTCAAGGCCTGTGCTTCGCCCAGCAGGGCGGCGCGGGCCCTGGTGTTGCTGCGTTCGGACAGGGCGGCCAGTTCGCGCAGCCGCTCGGCGGGATCCGCGCCGGCGGCGAAGGCCGGCAGGGGCAGGGCCAGGCTGGCCGCCAGCAAGCCGCACGGGGCGGCCCGGCGCAGGACATGCAACGCATGCAAGGCACGCGGAGCCCTGTGCCTAGGCTGTCGAATCTTCATCTGCTTCCGGGCGCCTGCCGAGGTGAATGGGTGGGAATCCGCGGCGCCGGCGTGCCGGAACAGGCGAATTTGTATCCTTCCATTATCTGATGTTGATATATGGAAAGCAAGCGCGGAACGCGCCGCAAGCGGGCCGGAGATGTTTACGCAACGACTTCTCCGGTGTCTTGACGAAGGAATTTGCGTCTATTCATCACTTTGCTTTGATTCCTTACAACATTCTGGTGATAATGGCGCGTCTGCAAAAAAACCGGCATCGGAGCGGGCTCAGCAAATGCGGTTTCGAGTCAGGCATGCGGCCGTATTCGACGCATGTCGCATAGCCTTGGCGTACGACCTACGGCATGGCAATAAGGACAAGACGCGGGACCAAACTATTTTTTGATTGGAGAACATGTAGTGAGTCTTTTCAGAACCAAGAATCTTGACACCATGGTGGCGGCCAGCCGCACCCCTGGCGGACTGAAGAAAGTCCTGGGTCCCTTCGACCTCGTCCTGATGGGCATCGGCGCCATTGTCGGCACCGGTATCTTCGTGCTCACCGGCACGGGCGCCGTTACCGCCGGACCCGCGCTGACCCTCTCCTTCGTCATCGCCGCCCTGGCTTGCGCCTTCGCCGCGCTGTGCTACGCCGAGTTCGCTTCCACCGTGCCGGTCGCCGGTTCGATCTACACCTACAGCTACGCCACCCTGGGCGAACTGGTGGCCTGGATGATCGGCTGGGACCTGCTGCTCGAATACGGCCTGGCCACCTCGACCGTGGCGGTCGGCTGGTCGGGCTATTTCCAGTCGCTGCTCAAGGGCATCGGCGTGGTCCTGCCGGAAGCGCTGCGCGCCGCGCCGGGCGCGATCCCGGGCGTGAACTCCATGTTCAACCTCCCGGCCTTCGTGATCATGATCGTCCTGACCTTCCTGCTCTCGCTGGGCGTGCGCGAGTCGGCCCGCCTGAACAACGTCATGGTGCTGATCAAGACCGGCGTCGTGCTGCTGTTCATCTTCGTCGGCGTCAACTACGTCAAGCCGGATAACTGGCAGCCCTTCATGCCTTTCGGCATGGGTGGCGTGATGAGCGCCGCCGCACTGGTGTTCTTCGCCTTCATCGGCTTCGACGCCGTCACCTCGGCCGCCGAGGAAGTGAAGAACCCGTCCAAGGATCTCCCGATCGGCATCATCGGTTCGCTGGCCGTCTGCACCGTGCTGTACGTGGCGGTGGCGGCGATCATGACCGGCATCGTCCCGTTCATGGACTTCAAGGGCATCGACCACCCGGTCTCGCTGGCCCTTCAGGTGGCCGGCCAGAACTGGGTCGCCGGCTTCGTGGACCTGGCCGCGATCCTGGGCATGAGCACCGTGATCCTGGTGATGGCCTACGGCCAGACCCGCATCCTGTTCGCCATGTCGCGCGACGGCCTGCTGCCGAAGAAGCTGTCGAAGGTGCATCCGAAGTACGGCACCCCGTTCTTCGCCACCTGGATGGTCGGCATCATCTTCGGCCTGATCGCCGCGGTCGTGCCGCTGGGCGTGCTTGCCGAGCTGGTCAACATCGGCACCCTGGCCGCCTTCTCGCTGGTCTCGGTCGCCGTCATCATCCTGCGCAAGAACCGCCCGGACCTGCACCGCGCCTTCCGCTGCCCGGGCGTGCCGGTGATCCCGGCCCTGGCCGTGGTGTTCTGCCTGACCCTGATGTCCTTCCTGAGCTGGCACACCTGGGTCGCCTTCATCGTCTGGCTGCTGATCGGCCTGGCGGTGTACTTCGGCTACGCGCGCAAGCGTTCGCTGCTGCACCCGGCGGTCCAGGCCTGATCGCCTGGCCCCACGGCGCCTGCTCCCCGGCAGGCGCCGCCGCCCCAGCGCCGTGTTAAGCTGGAGCCCGTGGGCGCGCCATCCCGGCGCGCCCCGGTCACACGGAGACCTTCCATGAGCGCCATCGTGCTCGGCCCGGCCGACGCCCTCCTGATCGTCGATCTGCAGCGCGATTTCCTGCCGGGCGGCAGTCTCGCGGTGCCCCATGGAGACCGCGTCATCGCGCCGATCAACGCGCTCATCGACCTGTACCGCGTACGCCGCCTGCCGGTGTATGCCTCGCGCGACTGGCATCCTCACGACCATTGTTCCTTCGCCGCCCAGGGCGGACCCTGGCCGCCGCATTGCGTCGCCGGTTCCGACGGTGCGCGCTTCTCCGAGGCGCTGCGCGTGCCCGAGGACGCCACCGTGGTCTCGAAAGCGGACAGCGCCGATACCGACGCCTACTCCGCCTTCAGCGGCACCGGCCTGGGCGATGCGCTGCGCCGGCGCGGGGTCTCGCGGCTGGCCGTGTGCGGCCTGGCCACCGATTACTGCGTCCTGAATACCGTCCTCGACGGCATCGAGGAGGGCTTCGAAGTCCTGCTGGTGCCCGAGGCCATCAGCGCGGTGGACGTGCGCGCCGGCGACGGCGACCATGCGGTGGCGCGCATGCTGCGGCGCGGCGCGGTGCCGGTGCGCTTGTCGGGCGGCCAGCTGGTCGCAGACGTGTCGCTCGGCGCGCAGCTGTAATCCCGGCGCTTGTGCGCGCTGGCGCACAGTGCGGCCTCCTGTTTGGTTCTAGCGTTCCGCTTCCCTGCATGACTGATGGATGGAGGCCGGAATGGCGACGGTCGGCGATTTTCTGCCGGAACGGCTGGCCCAATGGGGCGGTCGCGCTTTCCCTATGCCGGATTCCTGCCGCCGGAAGGGCAGGCGCGCGGCGTCCAGATCGACATCGATGGCCGCATGCTGGGGCTGGGCTATCCGATGGAACTCGAGCTGGTCGGCGCCGCCCGCGCCAGCCTGTGGGCCTTGATCCCGCTCCTGCGGCGCAAGACCGAGCGCGCATGGCGCGAACGCATCGAGCGAGATGTGCGCGAGAGCCGCGCCGAGCTGGCGGAACGCCGCATGGGGCAGGGCGCTGGGCGCCGGCCGGTCCTTCCTGCTGGACGTGCTGGCCGATCCGACCATCCCGCCGCTGCCGCCGCAGACGGTCGACAAATACGCTCGGCAGTTAGAGGAAGCGGCCGCCAAGGGCGATCCCGAGGGCGGCGAGGCGCGGCGCGGCGTGGACCAGCAGGGCGGCTGAGCGCCGGGCCTCCGGGCAGGGACATGCCGGGAATAACAGTTTGTTATTTTTTTGTAATCCCTTTCTTACATCCTCGCAGCGCGCCTACCGATTCTCGTGCAACAGAGCAGTCCGGATAATGTCCGTATCGTCCTCCAGACCAACCAGAATCCGACATGAACCAGATGCTGTTAGCCGAGGCTCCATCCAGCGCCGTCCCACAAGGCACGGTCGCGGAAGAGCGCGCGAAGAACGTGTATTTCTCGCTGTATGCCGAACCGGCATCGATGCCCGACGAAGCCCAGGACTTCCTGCGTGAACAGATCGCGGCCGCATCCGGCCTGCCGGCCGACCTGCCGTCCACCGTGGCCGAGCTGCCGGGCTGGGTCGAGCAGCACACGGACGCCGTCGGCGCCCAGTACCGCGAATATCTGGCGGCGCGCAAGGCCGGCGCCCCGCGCCGCTACTTCAGCTGCCGGGCCCATGCGCTCTACTTCATCAAGGGTGTCGCCCCGACCAAGCTGGTCGACGGCGCCTGGCTCTACGGCCTGCTGCGCCAGTGGGACAAGCAGGCCTTCCATCCCCTGATCAAGACCTACCTGGAAGAGCTGGGCGAGGGCGTGCCGGACAAGAACCACGTTACCATCTACCGCAAGCTGCTGGCCACCCACGGCTGCGAAGGCTGGGAAGGCCTGGACGACCAGCATTTCCTGCAGGGCGCGATCCAGCTCGTGCTGGGCCACCATGCCGAGCGCTTCCTGCCCGAAGTCATCGGCTACAACCTCGGCTACGAGCAGCTGCCGCTGCACCTGCTCATCACGTCCTACGAGCTGAACGAGCTGGGCATCGATCCCTATTACTTCACCCTGCATGTCACGGTCGATAACGCGGCCACTGGCCACGCCCGCAAGGCGGTGCAGGCCCTGGCCGACCTGATGCCGCGCGTGGGCGACCGCGACGCCTTCTACCGCCGCGTGCTGGACGGCTACCGCCTGAACGAACTGGGCGCGAGCACCACCTCGGTGATCGCGGAATTCGACCTGCAAGCCGAACTAGTGAACATCCTGGCGGCGAAGAGCAGCGTCGGCAAGAACATGCACTCGGATTACTGCCGCGTCGCCGGCCGCTCCGTCAACGACTGGCTGGCCGAGCCGGCGCGCATTCCGGATTTCCTGGCCGCCCTCGAGAAGGCCGGCTGGATCAAGCGCGGCGAAGATCCCGAGCACAGCCGCTTCTGGCGCCTGGTGCACGGCGAGCGTGCCGAGATGTTCGGCGTCTTCAGCGCCTACGAACAACAGGTGCTGCGCGACTGGATCATGAGCGCGCCGGGAGGCGAGGGCTCGGCGGCGGCTGGGCGTGTGCTGACCCATCGCGCGCGCCAGCGTACCCTGGACACCCTGGGCCAGCATGCCGAGCGCGGCATCGCCTTCCCGGAGCGCGGCCTGATCCGGCGCCACCCGCGCCTGGAAGAGCCGGACAACGAATTGCGCCTGCTGGAGCAGCAGGTGGCAGCCGCCAGCGGCAAGCAGGATGCGATGGACCTGCTGGCCAAGCTGCTGTCGCCCGAGGTACACCATACCGCGGCTGGCCTGATGGCCACCCGCATGTACACGCAGCTGTTCGACGCCTGAGCCGTTTCCGCTGCATGGGAAGGGCGTCCTGTGGGCGCCCTTTCTGCGGTTGAACGATTGATATGGTTTGATACGACAAGGACTTACCGGTGCAAATCCTCGAACAACGTTTCCTGCGTGGCCCCAACGTGCACGCCGATTCCCCCTGCCTGCTCTCCGTGCTCGACCTGGAAGACCTGTACGGCCGCTCGACCCGCGATCTGCCCGGCTTTAACGAGGCGCTGCTGGAAGCGCTCCCTTCGCTGCACGGCCAGCTGCTGCCGACCGGCCAGCCGGGCGGCTTCGCCCAGCGCCTGCGCGAAGGCACCTACCTCGGCCGGGTGGTCGAACACGTGACCCTCGACCTCCAGACCCAGGCCGGCGCGCCCGCCAGCTATGGCCGCACCCGTCCCGTGGCCGGGCATCCCGGCCAGTTCCGCATCGTCTGCGCCTACGCCTGCGAAAAGCTGGCCCAGCCGGCCTTCCAGCTGGCGGTCGACCTGGTCGGGGCGCTGGCCCGCGGCGACGCCTTCGAGGTCGAGCCGCGCATGGACGAGCTGCGCGAGATCGCCGCCCACTACGCCATCGGCACCAGCACCGCCTCGGTGCTGGCGGCGGCCCATGAGCGCGGCATCCCGGTCCAGCGCATCACCGAGGACGCCAACCTGTTCCTGCTCGGCTGGGGCGTCAAGCAGAAGCGCCTGCGCGCCACCACCACCGGCGACACCAGCTTCATCGCGGCCAAGATCGCCAGCGACAAGCAGCTGACCAAGGTCTTGCTCAAGGAAGCGGGCGTGCCCGTGCCCGAGGGCGACACCGTGACCACCCTGGCGGCGGCCCAGCGGGTGGCCGCGCGCCTGAAGGCGCCGGTCACCGTCAAGCCGCTCGACGCCAACCAGGGCAAGGGCGTCAGCGTCGACTGCCGCACCCCGGACGACGTGGCGCGCGCCTTCGAGTTCGCGCGCGAGTACGGCCGCAAGATCATCGTCGAGCGCCACGTCGAGGGCCGCGACTACCGCGTGCTGGTGGCGGGCGGGAAAGTCGCCGCCGCCTCCTGCCGCCGCCCGGCACACGTGGTGGGCGACGGCAAGCTGACGGTGCGCGAGCTGGTCGAGATCGAGAACCGCAACCCGGCGCGCGGCGCCGGCCACAGCAACATCCTGACCCGGATCGCGCTCGACGAACACGCGGCCGACATGCTGGCGCGCCAGGGCTACACGGTCGACTCGGTGCTGCCGGCCGGGGTGACGGCCGTTTTGCGCGGCAATGCCAACCTGTCCACCGGAGGCACCGCCGAGGACGTGACCGACCTGCTGCCCGAATCGACACGCGCCCTGTGCGTGCGTGCGGCGGCCAAGATCGGGCTGGACGTGGCCGGGATCGACATCGTTTGCCTCGACATCGCCGAGCCGCTCGCGGCCCAGCGCGGCGCGGTCATCGAGGTCAACGCGGCGCCAGGCATCCGCATGCACGAGTACCCCTCCAGCGGCACGCCGCGCAACGCGGGCGACGCCATCGTCCAGGGCCTGATGGGCGACTCGAATGGGCGCATCCCGCTGGTGGCGGTGACCGGCACCAACGGCAAGACCACCACCACCTTGCTGATCGCCCACACTGCGCGCATGGCCGGCCTGGTGACGGGCGTGACCACCACCGAAGGCGTGTTCATCGACGGCAGGCAGATCGTCAAGGGCGACTGCACCGGCTACTGGTCGGCGCGCACGGTGCTGTCGGCGCCCGACGTCGAGTTCGCGGTGCTGGAAACGGCCCGCGGCGGCCTGCTCAAGCGCGGCCTGGCCTTCGACCGCTGCGATGTCGGCGTGGTGCTGAACGTGGCGCCGGACCACCTCGGCCTGGACGGCGTCGACACCATCGAAGACCTGGCCCAGGTCAAGGCGGTGGTGGCGCTGTCGGCCTCGAAGGCGGCGGTGCTCAACGCCGAGGACGCCCTGTGCGTGGCGATGGCGCGCCGCGTCAAGCCGGGCACCGAGATCGTGTTCTTCTCGATGGATGCCGAGAACCCGGTGCTGCTCAAGCACCTGGAGGACGGCGGTCGCGGCGTCTACCTGCAGGACGGCGCCCTGGTGGTCGCCGACGGCACCCGCCACCAGGCCCTGGTGAAGGTGGAGAGCATGCCGGTCGCTTTCGGCGGCCAGGCGCGCTTCAACATCGCGAACAGCCTGGCTGCGGCCGGGGCCCTGATGGCCTCGGGACTGAGCAACATGCAGATCGCCACCGGCCTGTCGACCTTCGAATCCAACGGCCGCACCAATCCGCTGCGCACCAATATGTTCGACGTGCGCGGCGTGACCGTGATCGTCGATTACGCGCACAATGCGGCGGCCTATGCCGGCATTGCCGAGATGGCGCGCGCCATGCTGCCGGGCCAGCTGGTGGGCATCGTCACCGCGCCGGGCGACCGCCGCGACACCGACCTGCACGAGATCGGCGAGGTGTGCGGCGAGCGTTTCGACGAACTGGTGGTGTACGAATCGCAGAGCCGCGGCCGCCCGGTGGGCGAGGCGGTGGACCTGATCCTGGAAGGGGCGCAGGACGTGGTCGGCATGAGCGACACCTTGCACCGCGAGATCGAGGTGGGGAATGCCATCCGCCTGGGCTTGTCGCTGTGCCGGCCGGGGGATGTGCTGGTGTTCGCCTGCGGTTCCTCGCTGCAGGTCTTCATCGACGCGATCCGCGTGAACGATCCGGAAAGCGCCGATCTCATTGCCGCGCAAGTGTAATCCGTAGCGTCGGCGGCAAAGCCGCCCACCCTACAAAAAAGGGCTCCATATGGAGCCCTCGTTCTTTCTAGATCGCCGCGGCTTCGATCCGCTGCGCCAGGTCCGGCCTGGTCGGCCTGAGCGCCTCCGTCAACTCCGAGATCGACGACCCGCAACCGAACACCAGCACGTCGCCGGGCTGGCACAGCGACAGGCCGAGGCGGATCGCGCGGTGCACGTCCAGTTCGATGCGCATGCTTTCCTGGTCGACCCGTCCCAGCCTTGCCCCGCGCGCCAGCAGCGCGGCGGTCTCGCCGTCCGCACGGCCGCGGTTCTCGGTCTCGTAGATCACCAGCTCGTCGAAGCCCGCCGCGCAGGTGCGCCCCACGTCGACCAGGTCGGCGTCGCGCCGGTCGCCGGGCGCTGCCACCACGCCGACCAGGCGCCCCGGCGTCATGGCGCGCGCCGTCTCGGCCAGGGCCGCGTAGGCCGCCGGATTGTGGGCGTAGTCGACGATCACGGTCACGCCGTCGACGTCGAACAGGTTGGCGCGCAGCGGATTATGCTTGCTGTCCGAGACGAAGCTGCGCAGGCCGTCCGCGATCTCTTCGATGCCGAAGCCGGTGGCCGTGAGGGCGGCGGCGGCGGCCATCGCATTGGCGATGTTGTAGCGCGCCCGGCCCTCGAGCGACACCGGCATGTCGCGCACGTCCAGCAGGGCCTCGTGGCGCGCGCCGTTGGCCAGCACCATGGTCGAATCCTGGAGGTAGACTGCGCGTCCGCCGTGCTCGACGTGGCGCAGCAGCACCGGGTCTTCGGCGTCGAGGGCGAAGTAGATCACCTCGACCGCGGCGTCCAATTCGTCCGCCATCTTCACGCACCAGTTGTCCTCGGCATTCAGCACCACCGCGCGCTTGGCCTGCTTCGCGATCACGGCCTTCACCCTGGCCAGGTCTTCGATGGTGTCGATGCCGTCCAGGCCCAGGTGGTCGGCCGAGACGTTCAGCACCACGGCGACGTCGCAGCGGTCGAAGGCCAGGCCGCGCTTGAGGATGCCGCCACGCGCGGTCTCCAGCACCGCGAAGTCGACGTCCGGTGCCGACAGCACGCTGCGCGCCGAATGGTAGCCGGTGCAGTCGCCTTCGCGCAGCAGTTCGCCGCGCACGTAGACGCCGTTGGTGGTGGTCACGCCGTCGCGCAGGCCGGCGCCGCGCACGGTGTGGCCGATCAGGAGGCTGGTGGTGGTCTTGCCGTTGGTGCCGGTGACCGCCACCACGGGAATACGGCCGTCGTCCTGGCCGAACAGCGCCTCGACGATGGCGTCGCCGGCGTCGCGCGGCGTGCCGCGGCTCGGGTACTGGTGCATGCGGATGCCGGGCGCCGCGTTGACTTCGATGATGCCGCCTTGCTGCTCGCGCAGCGGTTGCGCGATGTCGCGGCAGATGATGTCGATGCCGGCCACGTCCAGCCCGATGGTGCGCGCTGCCCTGATGCAGATCTCGCGGGTCTCCTCGGGCAGCAGGTCGGTGACGTCTTCGGCGGTGCCGCCGGTCGACAGGTTGGCGTTGCCGCGCAGGTCGGCGTGGGCGCCCTCGGGCAGCACCGTGTCGGTGTCGTAGCCCTGCTTGGCCAGGGTCTCCAGCGCCAGGGCGTCAAGCGGGATCCTGGTCAGGATGTTGGTGTGGCCGTCCCCGCGCGCGGGATTGCGGTTCTCCAGTTCCACCAGTTCGCGGATGCTGGAGCGGCCGTCGCCGGTGACGCAGGGCGGGCGGCGCCAGGAAGCGGCGGCGATCTTGCCGCCGGTGACCAGGACACGGTAGTCGCGCCCTTCGAGATAATCCTCGACGATCACGTGGCGGCTGTAGCGGCGCGCGTGCTCATAGGCGCGCGCCACGTCTTCAGGCGTGCGGCAGTCGACGGTGACGCCCTTGCCCTGGTTGGCGTCGAGCGGCTTGACCGTGACGGGGCCGTGCAGGCGGCGCGCCACGCGCTGGGCCTGTTCCAGGCTGGTGACCGTGTCGCCGCCCGGCACCGGCACCCCGGCCTGCTCGAGCAGGGTCTTGGTCAGCTGCTTGTCGCTGGCGATGCCGACCGCGATCGAGTTGGTCGCGCCGGTGATCGTGGCCTGCAGCCGCTGCTGGCGGCTGCCCCAGCCGAGCTGGAACAGGTTGGCCTCGTCCGTCAGGCGCAGGGCAGGGATGCCGCGGCGTTGGGCGGCCGCCAGCACCGCGCCGGTACTGGTGCCGATCGCATGGCGCTCGGCCAGGTCGCGCAGCTCGGCCAGCGCGTCGTCCAGGCCGTAGGGGCGGCCTTCGGCGACCGCGTCCAGCAGGTCCGCGCCGGCTTGCAGGGCGGCCAAAGCCACCTGTTCGATGGCATAGCCGCATACCACGCGGCGGCAGGCGGCCGCGCCGCGCGTAGGCAGGGTGAGGCTGGAGGGGCCGGGCGCGCCGGCGAGGCGCTGCAGCTCCATGACGACCGGCTCGAGGGCGTCGATGCACAAGGCATCGTCGGTCAGGCGCACGGCGGCTTCGGCGGGGAAGGCAGGGAGCAGTTCGAGCAGGCGCGCGGCGAAGCCTTGTTTGGGTCCGTCGCCTTCCTCGACCACTGCCATCAGGCAGGGGTGGGCGGCATACAGGTTGGGGCCGCGCAGCACGCGTTTTTCCTTGATTCTCATGAAATCGGGGTCCGTTTAGTGACGTTTTCCAGGAAGTCCAGCAGCGACGGCGGCAGGCTCTTGGCCTCGGCCGCGCCGCTGTCCGGCAAGCGGTAGCTGCTGCCGGCCGGCAGCAGGTGCAGGCGGACATCGATCAGTTCGGGGATGTCGCGGTCGGCGATGTCGGCCACGTTGGTGGTCATGGTGCGGCCGTCGACGATGGTGACGGCGCCTTCGCCGAGCACCTCGATGCCGACCCCGCGTTCGATCACCAGCGCGGTGTCCTCGTCGATGCCGATCCCCTGCAGGTAGGGGTTCTGCGCCACGACGCTGAGCAGACGCGAAAGGCGCTGGCGTTCCGAGAAGTGCTGGTCGATGACGACCCGGTGCAGGAAGCCCAGGCCGGCGCCCAGGCTGACCGAGCCCTTCTCGGGCAGCAGGTCGGCCCGGCCCTGGGCCAGCATGTGGCCGGACATGGCCGAAGCGCCGGCGCTGGTGCCGCCGATGACGGCGCCGCGCATCTTGAGCGCCACGTGCATCTCGGCGTCGAGCGCGGTGCCGCCGATCAGGGCCAGCAGGCGGCGCTGATCCCCGCCGGTCATGAAGATGCCGTCGGCCTCGGCCGCCTGGCGCACGAACTCGGGGCTGTTGGCGTCCTGGCGGCTGTTCAGTTCCAGGTGGCTGTGGCGGGTCACGCCCAGGTCGCCGAAGGCCTCGTCGTACATGTCCCACATCTTGTCGGCGATCCGGCTGGCAGCGGTGATGACCACGATGTTGGCCCCTGGGCCGCCGGACAGTTCCACAAAGCGCGACAGGATTTCCTTGTCGTGCTTGCGGTCCTCGTGGCCGCCGATGATGACGAGGTGGCCGTTGGAACGCGGTGCTGGCGTATCCGTCATCGCTGGGTCATCCTTGCCTGGGGCATGGCGCGGTTGCTGCAGGCGCCGGCATCATTGCGGCTGACCGCGATCAGCCCCACCGCCACGTCCTTGTCGAACAGGTCGATTCCGCGCTGGAGGGCCTGGGCCAGCGGCATGCCGGCGGCGATCCAGTCGTAGACGGTGCGCGCCAGCAGGTGGCGCACGATGTGCTCGCCGATGCCGGTGGCGCAGATCGCGCCATGCGGCCCGGCGTAGAAGCCGCTGCCGATGATCGGGCTGTCGCCGACGCGGCCCAGCAGTGCCGGCGCCGAGCCGCCGGTCGAGGTGGCGACGGCGAAATGGCCGTCAGCCCCGCGCACCACGGCGCCCACGGTATCGCAGGCGGTGGCTTCGGGCAGGTCCAGGGGTTTGTTGTAGTTCCAGATGCGCGCGAACACCGCGTTGTCGACGCCCGGCATGGCCGGCACCGAGCCGGCCATCTGGGCCATCAGCTTGCGGTGCTCGGCGCGCTGGCGTTCGGTCACCGGGCGGCTTGCCGGCAGCCCGATGGCGCGCGCGAAGCGCTGGGCGCCTTCGCCGGCCAGCATCCAGTGCGGGGTGTCGGCGATGGCGCGGGCCAGCAGGACGGGATTCCTGACGTCCTGGACACAGGCCACGGCGCCCAGGCGTCCCCGGGTGTCCATGATCGAAGCGTCCATTTCGATGGTGGCGCCGTCCAGGCCCAGCACCGAGCCGCTGCCGGCATTCAGGCGGCCGTCGTCTTCCATCGCGGCGACCGCGGTAATGGCGGCGTCGAGCGCGTCGCCGTTGACTTCGAGTTGCGCCAGGGCGCGCCGCGCCGCCAGCACGCAGGCATCCTCGTGGTCGCAGGATGCGCCGGCGCCGCCGTGCACCACGACGGCGCCGGCTTGTTTGGTCTGACTCATGTTGTCTTTCTTCCTCTGCATTCTTGTTATGAGGGCGGCCAGATCGTGGCCACGCCTGTTGATGCAAATTATGCAAGGCGCGCCCGGCGCACCATATCGGTTGCCCCGCCGTGTGCATGTAAGAGGGTGCTTACAGGGAATTGATCTTGCCGACGACTCGCGGGCTCAGGCGAGCAGCGAGCCGGGCCGCAGCGCCTGGCGCAGCTCGGTCGCCAGCTGGTGGCGGGCGGCCGGAACCAGGAAGCGGCCGACTTCCGCGCGCTGGTCGCGCGCCTCGAGCACGACCAGGGTACGCATGCCGAGGTCGGCCAGGGTGACGCGGGTGTGGTGGGGATCGAGGCGCAGCTCGCTGCTGCGCACGCCGTCGCGGCGCTGTACCAGCAGACAGCCGTCGTCGAGGCGCAGGCGTTCCTGGTCGAGAGCGTGGCGGGCGTAATAGGTCAGGGCGGCGCCGACCGCGGCGCTTTCGAGCAGGGCGAAGGCCAGCACCATCCAGGCGCCGCGCAGCGTAAAGACGAGTGCGATGCCGAGCGTGGCTGCGCTCAGCAGGGCGTAGACCAGCAGCGCCTGGCGCGGGGTCAGGGAACAGTTACGCTTCATGAGCCATTCGCGGCCTCCGGCCGCGGGCGCGCCTGCGCCGGCGGACACGGGCAAACCGGCGCCTGGTGCATCCATCTCCCCCTCCGTGGTCGAATCGACACGCTTCATCATAACGCCATTGCCGCTGTCGGGCGCGAGCGACAGGCGCGGCGCGGGCGGATACAAGGGGCCGGTAATCTGGTACGATATCGCCCCCTCCCATGCAAAGGTTTGTATGACGCACGCTTGCGGCGTTGACTTCGGCACGTCCAATTCCACCGTCGGCTGGCTACGGCCGGATGCCGGCCTCGGCGCCCGGCATTCCGCGGCCGCTTCCCTGCTCACGCTCGAGGACGGCAAGCCGACCTTGCCGTCCGTAGTGTTCTTCAATGCCGACGACGAGCGGGTCAGCTATGGACGCGCGGCCCTGGCCGAATACCTGGAAGGCTATGAAGGCCGCCTGATGCGTTCGCTCAAGAGCCTGCTCGGCACCAGCTTGATCGACGGCCAGACCGAGGTCGCGGGCCGCGCGCTGCCTTTCCGTTCCCTGCTGGCCCAGTTCATCGGCGAGGTCAAGCGCCGCGCCGAGCAGCAGGCCGGCCGTCCATTCGAGCAGGCCGTGTTCGGCCGTCCGGTGTTCTTCATCGACGGCGATCCGGACGCCGACCGCCTGGCCGAGGGCACGCTGGCCGAGGTCGCCCGTTCGGTGGGCTTCCGCGAGGTCAGCTTCCAGTATGAGCCGATCGCCGCCGCCTTCGACTACGAGGCCGGCATCGAGCGCGAGGAGCTGGTCCTGATCGCCGACATCGGCGGCGGCACCTCGGACTTTTCCCTGGTGCGCCTGGGGCCGCAACGCGCCGGCCGCCTCGACCGCCGCGAAGACATCCTGGCCAACGGCGGCGTGCACATCGGCGGCACCGATTTCGACAAGTACCTGAGCCTCGCCGCCGTGATGCCGCTGCTGGGCTATGGCAGCAGTCTGCTCTCGGGCGCGGCCATCCCCTCGAGCTATTACTTCAACCTGGCCACCTGGCACACGATCAACCAGGCCTACACCCGCAAGAGCCAGGCCCAGCTGGCCGACCTGGCGCGCGACGCGGCCGAGCCCAAGAAGATTGCGCGCCTGCAGAACCTGATCGAGGACCGCGCCGGCCACTGGCTGGCGATCCAGGTCGAGGCCGCCAAGATCGGGCTGTCGAGCGCCGAGCAGGTGCGCCTGGAGCTCGGGCGCCTGTCGCCGCCGGAGGACTTGCTGGTCTTGCGCAGCCAGTTCGAAGGCGCCATCGGCCAGCTGGTCGACAGCGTGGGCGCCACCGTGAACGCGCTGTTCGCCGAGGCCGGGATCGGTCCGGAGGATGTCGACACGGTATTCTTTACCGGTGGTTCGAGCGGCGTCGGCCTGCTGCGCGAACGCATCGGCGCCCTGGTGCCGGACGCGCGCCGGGTCGAGGGCGACCTGTTCGGCAGCATCGGGGCCGGCCTGGCCCTGGACGCCAGGCGCAAGTTCGCATAGCAGAGATTGAGGGAACCAACATGAGTATGTATGAGCGTCCGATCGTGATGCTGGACTTCGAGACCACCGGCCTGTCTCCCGACATGGGCGACCGCATCACCGAGGTGGCGGCGCTGCGCATCGTCGGCGGCGAGATCACCGAGCGCTATGTCTCGCTGGTGAACTGCGGGGTGCGCATCCCGTCCTTCATCACCGCCCTGACCGGGATCACCCAGGAGATGGTCGACAGTGCGCCGCCCGCGCGCCAGGTGGTGCCCGAACTGCTGGATTTCATCGGCGGCGACGTGCTGTCCGCCCACAATGCCAGCTTCGACGAGAAATTCCTGAAAGCCGAAGGCGCGCGCCTGGGCCGCGCCACCTCGCACGCCGCGCTGGTGTGCTCGCTCAAGCTCTCGCGCCGCCTGTATCCAGGCCTGATGAGCTACAAGCTGGGCCAGCTCTCGCGCCAGCTCGGCATCGTTTTCCGCGGCACCGCCCACCGGGCCGAGGCCGACGCCGAGGTGGCCGCCGAAGTGCTGCTGCACGCTGCGCGCCACCTGGGCCGCACCTGCGGCCTGGAGCAGGTTGCCCCGGACCTGCTGGTCTCGATCAACAAGGTCGCGGCCGCCAAGATCCCCGTCTTCCTCGACAAATACGCCGCCACCGTGCGCGAGCGCGCCGCGCTCTAGGGCAGCACGGATTTATTCCGGCGCGCAGGAACCGGTCACGAACAATGCGCCCGGCAAGGCCTCGCCGCCCGCGCACCAACCGGAGCGATACCCCGTGGTGTCGCGAGGATTTGCAACGCCGCCGGGTGCATTTTCTCGTGGCCGAAGCCGCCGCCACGAATGAATCAGTGCTTCCCAAGGTCCGTCGTCGTCCCCTCGGATCGTGCGGGCCGTACCCTGCACGATTGTGCCCACGCAAACCCCGGCCACCCCAGTCTACTTACAATTTTAGCAAGTGGATGGCCTTGCTTGCGCGGGCCGGCGCTACCGCCGCGGCCCCGGATCCTGGCCGCCCTGCCGATACCGACGACACCGCAAAGGGGACCTGGATGAGCCGCGAGAATGCCGCCCGCGAGGGCGATGACACCTACCTCTGGTTCCACCGCGCCGCGCTGAACGGCAACCCCTACGCCCAGTTCAACCTGGCGCTGCTGACCCTGCGCGGCAAGTCCGTCGAGCGCGACGACGAGCGTGGCGCGCTCCTGATGATGCGCGCCGCCCAGCAAGGCCTGGCCTACGCCCAGAGCCAGCTCGGCGCGCTGTACTACAACGGCCGCGGGCTGCCGCGCAGCGACGAGCTGGCCGCGGTGTGGTTCCGCCGCGCCGCCGAGCAGGGCGACCGCTCGGCCCAGTACAACCTGGGCCTGCTGTACCGGCGTGGGCGCGGGGTGCGCCAGTCGCACGAGTGCGCGCTCGGCTGGTTCTGGCGCGCGGCCGAGCAAGGCATGGCGCGCGCCCAGAGCTACCTGGGCGAATGCTACCTGCATGGGCTGGGCGCCGCGGTCAGCTATCCGCTGGCCATGGCGTGGTTCCGCAAGGCGGCGCTGCAGGGCTTTCCTCATGCCCAGCTCCACCTGGCCCTGATGTACGAGCGCGGGCACGGCATCGCCCCCAGCCCCTCGCAAGCCCTGTACTGGTTCCGCCACGCGGCGGCGGCCGGCAATCCGGTGGCCCAGCGCCACCTGGGCCTGGCCTATGCCGACGGGGAGGGCGTGCGCGCCGACCCGGTCTGCGCCCGCCACTGGCTCGAACGCGCCGCTCACCAGGGCGACCGCGACGCCCAGTTTGCGCTGGGCGCGCTGTTGTCGGCCGGCGGCGCGTCGGCGCGCGACCGCGAGCGCGCCCTGTCCTGGTTCGAACGGGCGGCCGACCTCGGCCATGCCCAGGCCCAGTACCGGGCCGGGCGCATCCTGTCGGCCGGCGGCCGCGACGGCCGAGGTTCGGCGGCCGCGGTGCGCGACCAGCCGCGCGCGCTGGCCTACTACCTGCGCGCGGCGGAGCAGGGCGCGGCCAATGCCCAGTTCGCGCTGGGCCTGCTGTATGCGGGCGGCCAGGGCGTGCGCCAGGACCTGGTGCGCGCCGCCGAGTGGTACCGGCGCGCGGCCCAGCAGGGCGATGCCGGCGCCCAGAACAACCTGGGGGCGCTGTACGCGCGCGGCGAAGGCGTGGCGCGCGACGACATGCTGGCCGCCTACTGGTACGGCCAGGCGGCCGACCAGGGCCATGCGCTGGCCCAGTACAACCTGGCGGGCAT
>NZ_JBAMDH010000036.1:0-65178 GCF_036961685.1 Massilia sp. DD77 | reverse complement strand
CCTTGGCGGCTTCCGGCGCGGGCCGCGGCGGCAGCGGCATCTGCGACATGATCACCAGCACCTGGCGGTTGCGGTCGATGCCGCCCAGCGGCTGGCCGACCACGCGGCCGAAGGAGCCGGCGGCTTTTTCCACCTGGATCACGCGCGCCACCGCCAGGCCGGCCGGATACATGCCATCCAGGCCCGAGGTGACCAGCACGTCGCCGACCTGGATGTCGGCATCCTGGGCCACGAAGCGCAGGTCGAGCAGGCCGGACTGGCCGCGGCCGTAGGCGATGCTGCGCAGGCCGGAGCGCAGCACCTGCACCGGGATCGCCTGCTCCTTGTCGGTCAGCAGCGTGACTTCGGAAGTGAAGGGGAAGACGCGGGTGACCTGGCCGATCACGCCGGCATGGTCGACGATGGGCAGGCCCAGCACCACACCGGCGCGCGAGCCGCGGTCGAGCACGATGCGCCGCGTGGAAGGGTCGCGCGCGTCGTACAGCACTTCGCTCATCAGGGTCTTGACCGGCAGCTGTTCGCGCGCCTCCATCAGGCGGCGCAGATGGGCGTTTTCGGCCATCTGGAACTGCGCCTGCTGGAGCTGGCGCGCCTGCATCAGCTGCTGGTTCTTGAGTTCGCGCACTTCCTTCTGCAGCGAAGAGAGGGAAGAGAAATAGCCGCCCATGGAGCCCAGGGCGTCGCGCGGCATCAGGGCCGCCATCTGCACCGGATACAGCACGGTGGCGGCGACCTGGCGCACGCCGGCCAGCAGGTTCATGCGGGCGTCGACCACCAGCAGCACGAGCGAGATGAGCGCGAACACGATCACCTTGACACGCGCCGGGGCGCCTTGTTTGAAGAGCGGCGGAGGACTGTATTGCATGACGCTTAGTTAAGAAAATACGACCCGCGAATGTCAAGGCGGGCAGATGCGCGCGGTGTCGCCGCGCGCCCTGCCCGCCCTGGCCTGCTACCCCGACTTATTCGTACGAGAAGATCGAGCCCAGCTTGTCCATGCGCTCGAGGGCCATGCCCGAACCGCGCACCACGCAGGTCAGCGGATCTTCGGCCGCCAGCACCGGCAGGCCGGTCTCTTCCATCAGCAGGCGGTCGAGGTCGCGCAGCAGCGCGCCGCCGCCGGTCAGCATCATGCCCTTCTCGGCGATGTCGGCGCCCAGCTCGGGCGGGGCCTGCTCGAGCGCGTTCTTCACGGCCGACACGATCTGGTTCAGCGGGTCGGTCAGCGCTTCCAGGATCTCGTTGGACGAGATGGTGAAGGAGCGCGGGATGCCTTCGGACAGGTTGCGGCCCTTGACTTCCATTTCCTTGACTTCGGAACCCGGGAAGGCCGAACCGATGGCCTTCTTGATCGCCTCGGCGGTCTGTTCGCCGATCAGCATGCCGTAGTTGCGGCGGATGTAGTTGACGATCGCTTCGTCGAACTTGTCGCCGCCCACGCGCACCGAACCTTTATAGACCATGCCGCCCAGCGAGATGATGCCCACCTCGGTGGTGCCGCCGCCGATGTCGACCACCATCGAGCCGGTCGCGTCCGACACCGGCAGGCCGGCGCCGATCGCGGCCGCCATCGGCTCTTCGATCAGGTAGACCTGCGAGGCGCCGGCGCCGAGCGCCGATTCGCGGATCGCACGGCGCTCGACCTGGGTCGAACCGCAAGGCACGCAGATGATGATGCGCGGCGACGGGCGGAAGAACTTGGAGTCATGCACCATGCGGATGAACTGCTTGAGCATCTGCTCGGTGACCGTGAAGTCGGCGATCACGCCGTCCTTCATCGGGCGGATGGCCTCTATGTTGCCCGGCACCTTGCCCAGCATCTGCTTGGCTTCCTTGCCGACCGCCTGGATCGTCTTCTTGCCGTTCGGGCCGCCCTCCTGGCGGATCGCCACGACGGACGGTTCGTCCAGGACGATGCCCAGGCCGCGGACGTAGATCAGCGTGTTGGCGGTGCCGAGGTCAATCGCCAGGTCGTTCGAGAAGTAGCTGCGTAAAAAACCAAACATGTGTGTCCTGATGCGCAAGAGCTGCGCCTAAACATTGATCGGGGTGTCCTTGCCGCGCCTGCCACCCGGGCATCACGGTCTTGTCCTGCGCCGGCCGTGTGCGGTAAGCAGCTTTCGGCACGACAACGCATTAGCCCGCCATTCTACCTTATAATTTGACGTTTACATGCCGAATACAGGGGCTTTTACCCCCCAATTCGAGTGCGAGATCGGCGGTGTTTCCAAGCTTTTATCGGCTGTAGCGCGCCGTTGGCTGGTAACTTGCCAACATTCATTATTCGCTCAACCACATTTTGCGCGCGGCCCGCGCCGCGCCCGACATCATGTCCCTGACCCTTTCAGATGTAAAACGCATCGCCAACCTGGCCCAGCTCGATATGGACGAGGCCCATGCCGAGATCATGCTGGGTGAATTGAACGGCATTTTCGCGCTGGCCGAGCAGATGCAGGCGGTCGACACCAGCGGCGTGGCGCCGCTGGCACAGCCCCTGGCCGCCATCCTGGCCCTGCCGTTGCGCCTGCGCGACGATGTGGTGACCGAGGCCAACCGCCGCGAGGACTACCAGGCGCCGGCGCCGAAGGCCCAGGACGGCCTGTACCTGGTGCCGAAGGTCATCGAGTAATCCGCTTTCACGAATCGACACGCACATGCATACCAAGACCATCAAAGAGCTGTCGGCTGCCCTGCATTCGAAGCAGATCTCCAGCACCGAACTGGCGCGCCACTACCTGGCCCGCATCGAGGCCAGCGGCCACAACGCCTTCCTGCACGTGGATCCGGAGCTGACCCTGGCGCAAGCCGCCGCCGCCGACGAGCGCCTGGCGCAGGGCACGGCCGGCCCGCTGACCGGTGTGCCGATCGCGCACAAGGACATCTTCGTCACCCGCGGCTGGCGTACCACCGCCGGCTCGAAGATCCTCGAGGGCTATGCCAGCCCCTTCGACGCCACCGTGGTCGACCGCTTCAAGGCGGCCGGCATGGTCACCCTGGGCAAGGTCAACCTGGACGAATTCGCGATGGGTTCGGCCAACGAGAACTCGGCCTACGGCGCGGTGAAGAACCCCTGGGACCCGCTGGCCGTGCCGGGCGGTTCCTCGGGCGGCTCGGCCGCCGCGATCGCCGCGCGCCTGGCGCCGGCGGCCACCGCCACCGACACCGGCGGCTCGATCCGCCAGCCGGCCGCCTTCTGCGGCGTCACCGGCATCAAGCCGACCTATGGCCGCGTGTCGCGCTTCGGCATGATCGCCTTCGCGTCCTCGCTCGACCAGGGCGGCCCGATCGCCCAGACCGCCGAGGACTGCGCCCTGCTACTGAACGAGATGAGCGGCTTCGACGAGCGCGATTCGACCAGCTTGACCCCGGACCAGGGCAATATCGGCGAGGACTACACCCGCGACCTGAACAAGCCCCTGAACGGCTTGCGCATCGGCGTGCCGAAGGAATACTTCGGCGAAGGCCTGGCCGCCGACGTCGAGGGCGCGGTGCGCGCGGCGCTGGATGAATTCGTCAAGCTGGGCGCGAGCCTGGTCGAGATCTCGCTGCCGAAGACCGCGCTGTCGATCCCGACCTACTACATCATCGCCCCGGCCGAGGCTTCGTCGAACCTGTCGCGCTTCGACGGCGTGCGCTACGGCCACCGCGCGTCCGACTACAAGGACCTGCAAGACATGTACCGCAAAACCCGCGCCGAAGGTTTCGGCCGCGAGGTGCAGCGCCGCATCATGGTCGGCACCTACGTGCTGTGCCATGGCTACTACGACGCCTACTACGTGCAGGCGCAGAAGATCCGCCGCCTGATCGCGGACGACTTCCAGGCCGTGTTCCGCGACCAGTGCGACGTGATCATGGGCCCGGTGGCCCCGACCGTGGCCTGGGACCTGGGTTCGAAGGCGAACGATCCGGTGGCGAACTACCTGGCCGACATCTATACCCTGTCGACCAGCCTGGCCGGCTTGCCGGGCATGTCGGTGCCCTGCGGCTTCGGCGGCGAAGGCGGCAAGCGCCCGGTCGGCCTGCAAATCATCGGCAACTACTTCGGCGAAGCCAAGCTGCTGAACATCGCGCACCAGTACCAGCAGGCGACCGACTGGCACCAGCGCGCGCCGGAAGGCGTCTGAGGACAGGAAAGAGAGAACACTATGCAATGGGAAGTCGTCATCGGTCTTGAGAACCACGTGCAGCTCACGACCAACTCGAAAATCTTCAGCGGCAGCTCGATCAAGTTCGGCGCCGAGCCGAACACCCAGGCCAGCCCGGTCGACCTGGCGCTGCCGGGCGTGCTGCCGGTCCTGAACCGCGGCGCCGTCGAGCGCGCGATCCGCTTCGGCCTGGCCGTGGGCGCGAAGATCGCGCCGCACTCGGTCTTCGCGCGCAAGAACTACTTCTACCCCGACCTGCCGAAGGGCTACCAGATCAGCCAGTTCGAGGATCCGGTGGTCCAGGGCGGTACCGTCAGCTTCGCCTACGAGAAGGACGGCAAGCTGGAAACGAAGACCGTCAACCTGACCCGCGCCCACCTCGAGGAAGACGCGGGCAAGTCGCTGCACGAGGACTATGCCGGCATGAGCGGCATCGACCTGAATCGCGCCGGCACGCCGCTGCTCGAGATCGTGTCGGAACCGGAGATGCGCAGCGCCGCCGAGGCGGTGGCCTACGCCAAGGCCCTGCACTCGCTGGTGGTGTGGCTGGGCGTCTGCGACGGCAACATGCAGGAAGGCTCCTTCCGCTGCGACGTCAACGTCTCGGTGCGTCCGCTGGGCCAGAAGGAATTCGGCACCCGCTGCGAGATCAAGAACCTGAACTCCTTCCGCTTCATGGAAGAAGCGATCCACTACGAAGTGCGGCGCCAGATCGAACTGATCGAGGACGGCGGCAAGGTGATCCAGGCGACCCGCCTGTGGGACCCGGACCGCAAGGAAACCCGCTCGATGCGCACCAAGGAAGACGCGCAGGACTACCGCTACTTCCCCGACCCCGACCTGCCGCCGCTGGTGATCGGCCAGGACTGGATCGACCGCGTCAAGGACGACATGCCGGAGCTGCCGGGCGCGATGCGCGCGCGCTTCACCGGCGACTACGGCCTGCCGGAATACGACAGCCTGGTCCTGACCTCGTCGCAGGCGATGGCGACCTATTACGAGGCCGTGGTGGCCAAGGCCGGCAAGGAAAACGCCAAGGCGGCCGCCAACTGGCTGATGGGCGACGTATCCTCGACCCTGAACCGCGAAGGCGTGGAAATCACCCATTCGCCGGTGGAAGCCTCGCAGCTGGCGCTGCTCCTGAAGCGCATCGCGGACGGCACCATCTCGAACAAGGCCGCGAAGGAAGTGTTCGCCGCCATGTGGGAAGCGAAGAGCACCGACGAGCACCTGGCCGACATCGTGATCGAGCAAAAAGGACTGAAGCAGATTTCGGACACCGGCGCGCTGGAAGCGATCGTGGACGAGGTCCTGGCCGCCAACGCCAAGTCGGTCGAGCAGTACCGCGCCGGCAAGGAAGCGGCCATCAACGCCCTGATCGGCCAGGCCATGAAGGCCTCGAAGGGCAAGGCCAACCCGGCCCAGGTGACCGAGCTGCTGAAGAAGAAGCTGGCGGGCTGATTCGCCTCGGCGCCATGAAAAAACCGGAGCATGCTCCGGTTTTTTTTATCGCTCCGTAGCGTTGGCGGCTATGCCGCCGACCCTACTTCAAATGCCGTAGCGGGTTCGATAGGCCGCAACCGCATCCTTGAACTGCGCCAGCTGCGGATCGGCCGCCTGGCCCGACAAATAGCCGAACAGGTCGTCCAGGTTGGCGATCGAGATCACCGGGATGCCGAATTCGCGCGCCACTTCCTGCACTGCGGAGTTGTCCGACAGCGCGCCATCCTTGCCCGAGCGCTCCATGCGGTCCAGGGCGATCAGCACCGCGGCCGGTTCGGCGCCGGCGGCGCGGATCATGTCGACCGACTCGCGCACCGAGGTGCCGGCCGAGATGACGTCGTCGACGATCACCACCTTGCCCTGGAGCTTGGCGCCGACGATGGTGCCGCCCTCGCCATGGTCCTTGGCTTCCTTGCGGTTGTAGGCGTAGGAGGTGTTGCGGCCCTTGCCGGCCAGCGCCACCGCGGTGGCGCTGGCCAGGGTGATGCCCTTGTATGCTGGGCCGAACAGCATGTCGAATGCCACGCCCGAGTCGAGCAGGGTCTGGGCGTAGAACTGCGCCAGCTGGCCCAGGGTGGCGCCGTCATGGAACAGGCCGGCGTTGAAGAAGTACGGCGACTGGCGCCCCGCCTTCGTGGTGAACTCGCCGAAACGCAGCACTCCCGTCGAGACCGAAAAAGCGATAAACTCTTGGCGCAAATTGTTCACGGTAACTCCCTCTAGAAAAAGTGGCAGTATTTTAATCCGCTGGCCCGGCCAGCGCCATCGTCCGTCCTCCTGCCCCGTCAATCCGTCCTCCACATGCCACGAATTATCTCCGCAAACCTCAACGGTATCCGCTCCGCCCACAAGAAAGGTTTCTTCAACTGGCTCGCCAGCCAGGACGCCGACTTCGTCTGCGTCCAGGAACTCAAGGCCCAGGAAGCCGACATGACCGAGGACTTCCTGCGTCCGCACGGCTACCACGGCCACTTCCACTACGCCGAAAAGAAGGGTTACTCGGGCACCGGCGTCTACAGCCGCCTGGCCCCCGACAACAAGCGCATCGGCTTCGGCTGCGCCGAATTCGACGCCGAAGGCCGCTACACCCGCTGTGATTTCGGCAACCTGACCGTGATCTCGGTGTATTGCCCATCCGGCTCGTCCTCGCCGGAACGCCAGCTCGCCAAGTTCCGCTTCATGGAAGTCTTCCTGCCGCATTTGCAGGAACTGAAGGCGGAAGGCCGCGAAGTCGTGATCTGCGGCGACTGGAACATCGCGCACAAGGAAATCGACCTGAAGAACTGGAAGAGCAACCAGAAGAATTCCGGTTTCCTGCCGGAAGAACGCGCCTGGATGACCCGCATCTTCGACGAACTCGGCCTGGTGGACGTGCACCGCGTGGTGGCCCCGGAAGCCGCCGACTACACCTGGTGGAGCAACCGCGGCCAGGCCTGGGCCAAGAACGTGGGCTGGCGCATCGACTACCACGTCGCCACCCCGGGCATCGCGGCCAGCGCCAAGGCGGTCTCGATCTACAAGGACGAACGCTTCTCGGACCACGCGCCCCTGATCATCGACTACGCACTGTGATCCTGGCGGCGCGCCCGCGCCGCCCTCCCCTCCCCATGCTCATGGGAACCCCCCCATTCCGGGGGGATGTGTTGCCGTTTTGATGTAAAAACGCCCAAACTCGGCCACACTGCGCCTCGCCCCCCTGTTTTATTGATACTATCTGCTTGTCAATTTCCGGCGAGAATTTTCTGTTGCCCGGATACCAATGCTTTTTCAGCGCAGAGCCCAACGATGACCGACCATACCACCGATGCCTCCCCCTTCCCGACCACTGCGCGCACCGTCATGAGCGGCAGCATGAGCGGCGGCGGTGCGGCCATCGACACGGCGGCGGTACAGCTGCTGAGCTCCCATGCCAGCGTGGCGGGATCGGTCACCCAGATCGACCTGGAGTTCTCGACGGCGATGGCCAAGGGCGCCGGCTATGTCTACCTCACCGATGGCGCGGTCCAGACCGTCATCGACCGGGTCAGCGGCCTGCCCACCATCCGCATCGTCGGCGCCAACGACACCCGCAAGATCCTCGTCAGCGACCTGCAGGTGTCGGGCAACCATGTGATCGTCAAGGCCAGCGGCCTGGCCGAGGGCCATGCCTACAACGTGTTCATGAACGAAGGCGTCCTGCTCAGTTCCACCCTGCGCAGCTTCGCCGGTGTCACCGTGCCCGGCACGGTCGACTTCACCGTGGTCGACCATGGCGGTCCCTCGGTGCAGTCGATGAGCTTGTCCAACAGTACCCTGACCACCGGCGCCGGCGCCGAGCTGACCATCGTGTTCTCGGAACCGGTCTCCAGCCTGCCGGCGTACGCGCTGCAGGCCGCGAATGCCGGCATCGGTTCGCTGCGTCCGGTCGGCGACGGCACGATCTGGAAGGCGGCGCTGACCACCCCGGGCACGGTATCGTCGAGCGGCAACCAGGTCAGCCTCGACCTCGCCCAGGTGCGCGATGCCGCCGGCAACGCGGGCAGCGGCATTGTCCTGTCGGCCGCCTACCTGGTCGATGACGGCGCGCCGCCGACCGCCACCATCACGCTGCCGGACACCGAATTGCTCTCCGGCGAAGAGGTCGAGGTCACGATCACCTTCTCGGAAGCGGTCATCGGCCTGGACACCGATGCGTTCACCGCTCCACATGTGAGCCTGTCGAATCCGGTCACCAGCGACGGCGGCAAGACCTGGACCGTCAAGATGTCGCCAAACACGCCCCTGCTGTACGAAACCGACCTGCAGTTCCACGTCGACCTCTCCAAGGTGCTCGACCAGGCCGGCCATGCCGGTTCCGGCAGCGCCGTCTCGGCCAGCTACACGGTCGACACCCGCGTCATGGACGACCTCACCGGCCCCAGCGTCGAATCGATCAGCTTTGACAGCTATACGGTCGACCCCGCCCACGACATCGTCGCCACCATCGTGTTTTCGGAAGCGGTGCAGGCCGAAGGCCTGATGGATGCGCTCGACGCCGACGGCGCCAGCCTGTCCGACCTGGCAAGCAGCGACGGCGGCAAGACCTGGACCGTGAAGCTGTCCTCGCACGACCCGGACGCCGAACCCTTCATCGGCAGCTTCGATGTCGAGCTGTACCAGATCGCCGACCTGGCGGGCAATGCCGGCAGCGGCGCCGTCACCTCGCCCTCGTTCGCGGTCAACGCCGCCGCGTCCACGATGTTCGTCTACGATAACGGCGTGTTCGACAACGATGGCGTGATCGGCGACGCCCAGCGCTACATCACCGGCTTCTTCTTCGGCGAGTTCGCCGACACGTCCTCGTTCACGCTCACCATCGGCAGCGAAACCATCTACAACGGCGAAATCGACTTCTACGAATACGAAGGCGTGCTGTTCTGGTCCTATGGCGGCGAAGGCTACTGGGACGAAGGCGAATACGATGTGGTCGCCGCCATCACGACCACGGGTGGCAGCCCGCTGCAGACGGCCAGGCACGTGGTGGTCGACACCACCGCGCCGGCCATCGTCGAATCGCCCGCGTCCGGCGTCGCACCGCCGCCCTTCGACGTCGCCGACGGCCTGGTGGTGGTGTTCGACGAGGCCGTGTACTTCACCAACGGCGAACCCAGGGTCGAGCTCGAGATCGACCAGAACGGTGTGATCAGCTACGTGGACATTCCGCTCAGCGACGCCTACCTGTCCCTGGACCGCAAGACCCTCACCATCCCGGCCAACGACCATCACCTGCCGCCCGGCGCCTCGGTGACGATGTGGCTGCCCGGCCTGGAAGACCGCGCCGGCAACAACCTCAACAGCGGCAGCCTGAGCTTCGAGACCACGGGCGGCTTCATCGACACCGTGGCGCCGGTGGCGACGCGCGCCGATGCCGGCTGGCTGGAGGCGATGACGGTGGGCGACGAGGTCGAGTTCTCGGTCACCTTCAACGAACCCATTGAGCTGACCGGCGACTTCTCCTACTACGTCGACATGAACAACGGCGGACGCGCGGACTTCGTCAGCTTCGACGAGAACGGACGCGAAATCCACTTCCGCTATACCGTCGACGCCGACGACGCCGAGGTCGCCCAGCTGGGCGTCGCCGACCTGGACGGCCTGGTCGGCTATGTCAGGGACCTGGCCGGCAACGTCCTGGACAACGCCAGCATCGATTTCGCCGTGTTCGGCGACGGCTACGGCAACTTCATCGAAGTCGACAAGACCGCGCCCGGCGCGCTGCCCCAGCCCGCCCTGGCCGCGGAGAGCAATACCGGCGCCGCCAACGACAGCATCACCCGCATCAACGACCCGCTCATCACGGGTTCGGGCGCGGAACCGGACGCCCAGGTCCGCATCAAGATCGATGGCGTCGATAACGACGACACGGCGTATGTGGACGAGAACGGCGACTGGGAATGGCAGCCCTACACGGACCTGGCGGCGGGCGTGCACACGCTGAGCTTCTGGCAGCGGGACGCGGCCGGCCTGGAAGGCCCCGAGGTGTCGCTGACAGTGACCATCGAAGCCTTCGGCAAGCCGCAGCTCGATGCAGCCAGCGACAGCGGCGCATCCAGCAGCGACGGCATCACCAACGACGACACGCCGACCTACTCGGGCAGCGGCGCCGTCGGCGGCCGCACCATCAAGCTGCTCGCCAACGGCAGCGAAATCGGCGAAACGATCGCGCGCGCGGACGGCACCTGGGACATCACCGTGGCGAACGAGTCGGCCCTGGCGGACGGCACCTACACCATCACCGCCGCGGAGGTCGACGCCGGCAACGAACGCCAGACCGACATCTCGTCCGGCACGACCCTGGTGGTCGACACGGCGGCGCCGACCTCGGCCTCCGCCACGGCCGATGGACTCGGCCGCACTTATACGCTGTCCTTCAACGAGACCATCGTGTTCGCGGCCGGCGGCAACGTCGACATGTACCAGGACCTGTCCCTGAAGACCAGCTTCACCGCCGGCGGCGGCAACTGGAGCAAGCCGCAGGATAACGAGCTGCTGTTCTCGATGTCCGCCTTCAACGGCCTGTTCAATATGCAGCTGTCCAGCGACGCCATCCAGGATGTGGCGGGCAACGCCGCCATCATCGGGGCGCCCTTCCTCGAGTTCGACCTCTCGCTGTCGTCCTAGCCGGCGGCAGGCGGCCAGTCCAGCGCCAGCGCGCTGGCGAAGCTGCGCGTTTCCCCCGTCAAGGGGTCGGGGAAGCCGATCGAGCGCGCCAGCAGCTGCAGCGGCGCGCTGAAGTCGTCGCCCTTGCAGGGCAGCGCCACCGGATAAAAGGCGTCGTTCAGGATCGGCGCGCCCAGCGCCGCCAGGTGCAGGCGCAGCTGGTGCTTGCGCCCGGTGTGCGGATGCAGGCGGTAGCGCGCCACCTGGCCGCGCCGCTCCAGCAGTTCGATCAGGGTCTCGGAATTCGGCTCGCCTTCCACTTCCTCGCTGATGAAGAACTGGTCCAGGCCGTCCCGCATCCGGCTGCGGTAGGTGAAGGGAAAGTCGCGGCCCTCGATCACGCCCGCCAGGGCTTCGTAGGTCTTGCTCACCACCCGCTTCTGGAACATCGACTGGTAGGCGCCGCGCGTGTCCGGGTTGTGCGAGAAGATCACCACGCCCGCCGTCTCGCGGTCGAGGCGGTGGATCGGCACCAGGTGCGGCAGGTCGTGGGCGCGCTTGAGGCGCACCAGCAGCGTCTCCTTCAAGAAGCGCCCGGTGGGGATGGTCGGCAGGAAGTGCGGCTTGTCCGCCACCAGCAGGTGCTCGTCCATGAACAGCACCCTTTCCTGGAAGGGGATCGGGGTCTCGGGCTGATCGAGCTCGCGGTAGTACCAGATGCGCATGCCCTGGCGCACCGGGCTGTCGGCGCGCAGCGGCTCGCCCCTGGCGTCGACGATCTCGCCGCGCGCCAGGCGCGCGGCCCAGGAGCTCGAAGCCACGTCCGGATAGCGCTCGGACAGGAAGCGCAGCATGCCGCCGGCGCGGGTCTCGGTCAGCCACAGGTAGCTGGGCGCGACCCCGTCGCGCACCGGCAGGGGCACGTAGGCGTTGGCTTCGGCCTGGTGCCCCTTCCTTCCACTACCCATTACACCGTTTCCTTCAACGCAGCGCGACGTTGGTGCGGTAAGGCGGCAGCTTGTTGGCGCTGGTGCCCTTGGTGCGCGCGTACAGCGGCAGCAGCACGTTCATGTGCGACTCGATGTCGGCGATGCGGGTCTCGCCGCCCGGGTGGGTCGACAGGAGCTCGAGCGGGGTGCGCTTGCCCAGCGCCGCCATCTTGCGCCACAGGGCGATGCCGGCGCGCGGGTCGTAGCCGGCGCGCGAGGAGATGTCCAGGCCCACCAGGTCGGCCTCGCGTTCCTCGTCGCGCGAGAACTTCAGCACCAGCATCTGGCCGGCGTAGTTGGCCACCGTGCCGGTAATGTTGGGGTCGATCCCGAAGATGCCCGAGATCAAGGCGCCGCCGACGCGCGCCCCGATGCCGGTCAGGCTCGACTTGGCCATGCGCTCGCGCCCGTGTTCGCGCAGCGCATGCGCGATCTCGTGGCCCATGACGGCCGCGACCTCGTCGTCGGTCAGTTTCAGCGACGTCAGGATGCCGCTGAAGAAGCCGATCCGGCCGCCAGGCATGCAGAAGGCGTTCACCTGCTCGGACTGCACCAGGTTGACCTGCCACTGCCACTGGGCGGCGGACTGGTTCCAGCGCGGCGCGTGCGGGATGATGCGCTGGGCGATGGCGCGCAGGCGCTTGACCTCGGGGTGCGAGGCCGGCAGCAGCACGCCCTTCTGCTGGGCCTCGCTCATCATGGCGGTGTACTGCTGGGCCGCGGCCTGGTTCAGCTGCTCTTCCGGCACCAGCACGCGGGTGCGCGACAGCGGCTTGACCCGGATGCCGTCCTGGACTTCGGCCTGCGGCGCTTCCTGGGCCGCTACCGGCATCGCGCCGGCCATGCCCGCCAGGGACAGGCAGACGACAAGTTGCTTAAGTTTCTTCATGTTCATCTTCGACAGGCTGTTTTTGGCAGCACTATCCTCTCAGAAAGTAAACGGGATGGGCAACACGCTCAACGGTGCCATCTTCGCCCACGGACTGAGCACGGACAAGCCGCCACCGCACATAAAGTGTAAAGACCTGTTTCAGGAATGGCCGGTTACGACCGGTTTGACTTTTTTGCGCAAACGAAACACCGCGAGGCTGCCGCGCAGGTTGGGCAACAGCGTCACCGGCTGGCCCTCGGCCAGGGCCACGCATTCGAGCACTTCCAGCCCGCATTCCTCGGCCAGCTCCTTGAAGTCGTAGATCGTGGCGCAGCGCACGTTGGGGGTGTCGTACCACTGGTAAGGCAGCGCGCGCGAAACCGGCATGCGGCCCTTGAGCAGGGCCAGGCGGTGCGGCCAGTGGGCGAAGTTCGGGAAGGAAACGATGGCCTCGTGGCCGACCCGCACGATGTCGCGCAGCAGGGCTTCGACGTGCTGCATCATCTGCAGCGAGGACAGGCAGAGCACGGTGTCGAAGGCGTTGTCGCCGAACAGGCCCAGGCCCTGCTCCATGTCGTGCTGGATCACGTTGATGCCGCGTCTGGTGCTTTCCAGGACCTTGTCGTCGGCGATCTCGATGCCGTAGCCGGTGCAGCGCTTGTCCAGCTCCAGGTAGCGCAGCATGGCGCCGTCGCCGCAGCCGACGTCGAGCACGTGGGCGCCCGGGTTGACCCAATGGGCGATGAAGGCCAGGTCGGGACGCAGGGCGTTGAGTTCGTTGAAATTCATGCGCCCTCCCCGGCGAATTCCTGGGCGATGCGGTCGTAATAGGCGCGCACCACGTTCATGTAGCGAGGATCCTCCAGCAGGAAGGCGTCGTGGCCGTGCGGCGCGTCGATCTCGGCATAGCTGACCTTGCGCCGGTTCGACACCAGGGCCTCGACGATCTCGCGGCTGCGTTCGGGCGAGAAGCGCCAGTCGGTGCTGAACGAGGCCACCAGGAACTGGGCGCGCGTACCCTCGAGCGCCTTGGCCAGGTCGCCGCCGTGCTCGCGCGCCGGATCGAAGTAGTCGAGCGCCTTGGTGATGAGCAGGTAGGTGTTGGCGTCGAAGTATTCCGAGAACTTGTCGCCCTGGTAGCGCAGGTAGGACTCGATCTCGAAGTCGATGCCGAAGTCAAACTTGTACTCGTCGCTTTCCGCGGCGTTGCGCAGCTTGCGGCCGAACTTTTCCGCCATGTCGTCGTTCGACAGGTAGGTGATGTGGCCGACCATGCGCGCCACCTTGAGGCCATTCTTCGGCACCACGCCGTGCTCGTAGAAATCGCCGCCGCGGTAGTCCGGGTCGGTCAGGATGGCCTGGCGCGCCACGTCGTTGAAGGCGATGTTCTGGGCCGAGAGCTTGGGGGTGGAGGCGATCACGATGCAGTGGCGCAGGCGCTCGGGGAACTGGATGCTCCACGAGAGCGCCTGCATGCCGCCCAGCGAGCCGCCCATGACAGCGGCGAACTGCTGGATGCCGAGGCGGTCGGCCAGGCGCGCCTGGGCCGCCACCCAGTCTTCCACCGTCACCACCGGGAAGGCGGCGCCATAGGGCTTGCCGGTGGCCGGATTGGTGTGCATCGGACCGGTCGAGCCGAAGCAGGAGCCCAGGTTGTTGACGCCGATGACGAAGAAGCGGTTGGTGTCCAGCGGCTTGCCGGGACCGACCATGTTGTCCCACCAGCCGGCGCTCTTCGGGTTGTTGGCGTACATGCCGGCCACATGGTGCGAGGCGTTGAGTGCGTGGCAGACCAGGACCGCGTTCGATTTGTCGGCGTTCAAGGTGCCGTAGGTTTCGTACATCAGCGTGTAGTCGCCGAGCTGCGCGCCGCTTTGCAGGCGCAGCGGCTCAGGAAAATGCATCGCCTGCGGTGTGACTATTCCAAGAGATCCCATGTAGGTGTTTCGTGTGGTGTTTTTATGTGGCGCCCGTCGGCGTTCAGAGCGCCTGCAGCTGCTCGACCGCGGCCGCGATCTCGCTCGGTTCCATCATGCGCAGAATGCGCCGGGTGCGGCTGGTGATGGCGTTCAGGTCGCAGTTCAGGATTTCCTGCTTCACCGCCAGCAGCTGCGCCGGGTGCATCGAGAACTCGCGCAGTCCCATGCCCAGCAGCAGGCGGGTGAGCTTGACGTCGCCGGCCATCTCGCCGCACACCGCCACATCCAGGCCGGCCTTGTGGCCGGTGGCGATCGTGTTGGCGATCAGCTGCAGCACCGCCGGGTGCAGCGGATTGTACAGGTGCGCCACCTCGTAGTCGACGCGGTCGATCGCCAGGGTGTACTGGATCAGGTCATTGGTGCCGATCGAGAGGAAGTCCATGCGCTTGACGAACATCGGCAGCGCCAGCGCGGCGGCCGGGATCTCGATCATGGCGCCGACCTCGATCTTCTCGTCGAACTTGACGCTCTCTTCGCGCAGGCGCGCCTTGGCCTGCTCGAGCAGGTTCAGGGTCTGGTCGATCTCGAAGGCGTGCGCCAGCATCGGCACGAGGATTCTCACCGGGCCGAAGGCCGACGCCCTCAGGATCGCCCTCAGCTGGACCAGGAACATCTGCGGCTCGGCCAGGCAGTAGCGGATCGCGCGCAGGCCCAGGGCCGGGTTGAGCGCCGTGTGCTCGGTGGTGTCGAGCGGCTTGTCGGCGCCCACGTCCAGGGTGCGGATGGTCACCGGGCGGCCCTTCATCGCCAGCACGGCCTTGCGGTACTGCTCGAACTGCTCGTCCTCGTTGGGGATCTGCAGGCCTTGCGCGCCGCGTCCCATGAACAGGAATTCGGAGCGGAACAGGCCCACGCCGTTGGCGCCGGCCTCGAGCGCCGCCGGGCAGTCGTCCGGCAGCTCGATATTGGCCAGCAGGGTGATCGCGGTGCCGTCCTTGGTCACGGCCGGCGTCTTCTTGAGCTTGAGCAGGCGCTTGCGCGCCTTCATCAGGGCGTTCTGGCGCGCGCGGTACTGCTCCAGCACCAGCTGGCTCGGGTTGCAGATCACCACGCCGGCGTCGCCGTCGATGATCAGCCAGTCGTCCTGCTCGATCAGGCGCGAGGCCTGGCTCATGCCCACGGCCGCCGGGATGTCGAGCGAGCGCGCGACGATCGCGGTATGCGAGTTCTGGCCGCCGACATCGGTGACGAAGCCGATGAAGGAACGCGGTCCGCCGTCGCGGTCGCGGAAGGCCAGCATGTCGGCCGGCGAGATGTCGTGGGCCACCACGATCATCTGCGGCGGCGCCTGGTCTTCGCCGACGAACAGCGGCGGCACGCTCAGCGCGGTGCCCAGCAGGACCTTGAGCACGCGCTCGGCCACCTGCTGGATGTCGTGCTTGCGCTCGCGCAGGTACTCGTCCTCGATCTCATCGAACTGGCGCGACAGCTCGTCGATCTGGGTCACCAGCGCCCACTCGGCGTTGTAGTGGCGCGAGCGGATGATGTCGAGCGGCGCTTCCGAGATCATCGGGTCGGACAGGATCAGCACATGGACGTCGATGAAGGCGCCCAGCTCGGTGGGAGCGTCCTTCGGCAGGTCGGTCCACAGTTCCTGCAGGTCGCGGTGAACCTTGGCGATGGCGTCCTGCAGGCGGCGCACCTCGGCCTCGACCTGCTCTTCCGGCACCAGGTAGTGCTTGACGTCGAGCGCGGCCGGCGTGAGCTTGTGTGCGCGGCCGATCGAAATCCCGCGCGAGACCGGAATACCGTGGAGCGTGAACGATGCCATCGAGGGTCCCGTATGGCGGGCGAGCGCCGCTTCGCGCGGCATTACTCGCCTTCGCCGAACTTGTCGTTGATCAGGCCGGCGAGCGCGGTGACGCATTGCTGCTCGTCCGGGCCATCCGCTTCCAGCAGCACCTTGGCGCCCTTGCCCGCAGCCAGCATCATGACGCCCATGATCGACTTGGCGTTGATGCGGCGGCCGTTGCGGGTCAGCCAGACGTCGCTCTGGAACTTCGCGGCCAGCTGCGTGAATTTGGCGGAAGCGCGGGCATGCAGGCCCAGCTTGTTGATGATCTCAAGTTCCTGTTGAATCATATTCTCGTTGTCGTTGTCTGGTCTCGTTCTTCAGCTCGAACCTAAGTACTCGCCCGGTCAAGTACCCAGCCGGATGCGGTTATCGACCCGCACGGCGCCGTTCTGGGCGCCGGCCAGCGCCATCTCCACCACCACGTCGAGCGTGTCGCGGCGGTAGGTGATCGCGCGCAGCAGCATGGGCAGGCTGATGCCGGCGATGATTTCCACGTGGCCCGCATCGGCCAGCGAATTGCAGCAATTGGACGGCGTGCCGCCCTTGATGTCGGTGATCACCAGGACGCCGTCTCCCTCGTCCAGGCGCGCGATCGCCTCCTTGGCCAGGCAGTTGACCTCGCCCGGGTCCTGGTCGGCGGTCACGTCGATCGCCTCGAAGCGTTCGGTCGGCCCGCGAAACACGTGCGCGACCGCCGCGATGAATGCCTGGCCCAGCGGCGCGTGGGTCATGAGCAGGATGCCTACCATGTCAATGTTTCCTGGCCTGCTGCGCGCGCAGCTCGACCGCGTCGATGAACATCGCGGCCACGTCGAATCCGGTCTGGTCGGCGATCTCCTGGAAGCAGGTGGGGCTGGTGACATTCACCTCGGTCAGGAAATCGCCGATCACGTCTAATCCTACCAGCAAGAGCCCGCGCGCGGCCAGCACCGGCCCGAGGGTTTCGGCGATATGGCGGTCGCGTTCGGTCAGGGGCTGGGCCACGCCGACGCCGCCGGCCGCCAGGTTGCCGCGCACCTCGGTCCCCTGGGGGATGCGCGCCAGCGCGAAGGGCACCGGCTTGCCGTCGATGACCAGCACCCGCTTGTCGCCCTTGACGATGGCCGGGATGTACTTCTGGGCCATGATGGTGTGGCGGCCGTTGTCGGTCAGGGTCTCGATGATCGAGCCCAGGTTCATGGCGTCCTCGCGCACGCGGAAGATGCCGGCGCCGCCCATGCCGTCCAGCGGCTTGTAGATCACGTCGCCGTGCTTGGCGTGGAAGGCGCGCAGCTGCGCCAGGTTCGAGCTGACCAGGGTCGGCGAGGTGAATTCGCTGAACTGGCAGATCGACAGCTTCTCGTTGTGGTCGCGGATCGCCGACGGACGGTTGAACACGCGGGCCCCCTGGCGCTCGGCCAGCTCCAGCAGGTAGGTGCCATAGACGTACTCCATGTCGAAGGGCGGGTCCTTGCGCTCGATGACGGCGTCGAAGCTGGACAGCTGCACCGTCTCGGCCGGGTCGGCGCGGTACCAGTCCCGGGCGTCGCCGGTCAGGTGGATGCGCGCCACGTTCGCGATCACGACGCCTTCCTGGAGCGCCATGTCGCGCTGCTCGAAGGCGTAGACGGCATGCCCGCGCTTGTGCGCCTCGCGCATCATGGCGAAGGTCGAATCCTTGTAAATCTTGAATCCGGAAAGCGGATCGGCAAGAAAAGCGATTTTCATGGTGCATCCAATAGGGGCAATGCATCGATTTTAGCTGGAAACGCCAAAGCTCGCGGCTGCCGCCCCCGGCGGGCGGGATTTGCTGCCAAAATGCAATCCCCAACTTTGTGCGGGAACAAAGTCATGGCTGCGTCCCCGCAAGCCTGGGCCCGGTTCGGCTTGTCCGGATGCTTATTTGTTTGATATCGTTTGTGTTCGACCTTCCAGGCCATCCCATGACACCCGCCCAACGCCAGGCCGCCACCGAAACCCTGCTCCGCGAGCACGGCATCCCCGTCAATCCCCAGCTGCCCTGGATCGAGGACGAGAACGAGGTGCGGCTGCGCTCGGCCGACGCGCTGTGCCGGCGCCTGATGGCCCTGTGGGGCGTGGTCGGCACGGCGATGCTGCGCGAGAACGATTTTTTCGAGGACTATTTTTCGATCGGCGAGCGGCGCGCCTGGCTCTCGGGCGAAGAAGCGCGCTTCCTGTTCGATCCGGTCCCGCTCGACGCCGATTACCTCCGTTTTTCCTGGCGCGTGGAAGCCCTGTACTTCCTGGCCTGGTGCGGCGGCCTGGTCGACCGCATCGAGTTGCCGCGCAGCGAGGCGAGCGCGCGCGCCTTCCTGCACTTCTTCCCGGAAGACGAAGCCGATCCCGCCGCCCTGCGCGAGGCCTTGCGCGTACGGCCGGCGCGCGAGATCCTCGACTGGTCCGACCGCCTCTACCGCCTGCACTGGGCGGTGCGCGACGCGCGCCTGCACGGCCGTCCGACGCCCGGAGGCCTGGTGTCGGGCGCCGTCTTCGAGTGGCACTACGCGGTCAACTGGATGACCCGTTACGACGGCGAGGACGATTGGGACGAGGTCGGCACCGATACCTGAACCGTCCTGCGCTCGCTCGCTTGCCTCGATGGCAAGCCTCCCCGTACACTGATGCGAGGCGCCCGTCCGGACGCCCTTCCATTCCCTGCCCGGCCGCCTGCGCCGCCGGGCGATCACTGTTCCAGACTGGAGAGCACATGAAGCGTGTGACTGGCATCGGCGGCATCTTTTTCCATGCAAAAGATCCTGTGGCGATGCGCGCCTGGTACCAGCGTCACCTGGGCATCCCGGTGCTGGAATGGGGCGGCGCCGCCTTCACCTGGACCGACGAGGCGGGCCGGCCGACCGGCGGCACCACCATCTGGTCGGTAGCGGCGCGCACCGAGGACAGCAACTTCGCCCCGGACAAGAACTTCATGATCAACTACCGCGTCGACGACCTGGCCGCCCTGCTCCAGGCCCTGCGCGACGAGGGCTGCAATGTTGTCGACCGGACCGACGACTCCGAGTACGGCAAGTTCGGCTGGGTCATCGATCCGGAGGGGAACAAGGTCGAACTCTGGCAGCCGCCTCCGGGCCAGTAAGGCGCTGAGCGCGTCTATAGCGGCCGGTCCGGCCTGGCGTCCGCGAAGGAGCGCGGGATGGCCCCGATCTGCTGCAGCACGCCGAGGCGGTCGGCCTGCAGCCAGGCATGGACGATGCGCCCTGCCCGCAACTGGTAGATCACGTGTCCTTCCTGGATGACGTCGGCATTGGTCGGCGCCAGGCCGGCGAAACGGCCGCGGTGCGTGGCGCGGAAGGTCCAGCGCGCCGCCACCCGGTCGCCTTCGCCGAACAGGTCGTGGATCTCGAAGCGCACGCCGGGAAAGCCGGTCAGCACCGCTTCGATGCCGGCGCGGAATTCCCGCGGTCCCCGTTCGCCGCGCGCGCCAACGAAGTCCGGCGCGACCAGGCTGTCCAGCCGGTCCAGCTCGCGTGTGTTGATGCAGTCCTCGTAGAGGGCGCGGATCAGCCGCTTGTTGGCCTCGACGCTCGTCGGTTCCATGCTCATCGTTTTCTCCAGGGCTTGTCAATCGATGTCGAGGAGTGTAGAACCTCAACTTAAGTTGAGGTCAAGAGGAAAGCATGGCGAAAATCGATCCGGACGATCTCGGCAAGCTGCTGAGCGTGGGCGAAGTGGCCCGGCGCAGCGGCGTGGCGGTCTCGGCGCTGCACTTCTACGAATCCAAGGGCCTGATCCGCAGCGTGCGCAGCGCCGGCCAGCAGCGCCGCTACGGGCGCGACGTGCTGCGCCGGGTGGCAGTGATCAAGGTCGCCCAGCGCATCGGCATCTCGCTGGCCTCGATCAGCACCGCCCTCGCCTCGCTGCCCGAGGGACGCACGCCGACCGCCGGCGACTGGGCGCGCATGTCCAGCCTGTGGCGCCACGAGCTGGACGAACGCATCCTGCAGCTGACGCGCCTGCGCGACCAGCTGGACGGCTGCATCGGCTGCGGCTGCCTGTCGATCGAGGCTTGCAGGCTGCGCAATCCGCTGGATACGCTGTCGGACCAGGGCAGCGGCCCGCGGCTCTTGTGATGCTGCAGCCGCGCGAGGTCGATGGCGCCAGGCTGGCGCTACGGGTGGTGCACTTCAAGGAGATCGTGGCCTGGCCGCGCAAGGTACTCGCCGCCATGCCGGAGCCACACGTAAAAAGCGAAGCGCACGAGGAAGGGCCGCGAAAACGCCTCATGGGGCTGCCGGCGCGCCCAATGCCTGCAAGCGCTCCACCGCGTTCGTATTTTTCGGATTGAGCGACAGCGAACGCCGGTAGTGTTCGATCGCTTCGGCCCGCTGCCCCGCCTTCGCCAATGCTTCACCGAGGCTGTCGTGGAGATTGGCGTCCTTCGGATGCATTTGCGTACCGAAGCGGAAGACCGCCACCGATTCCGCCAGCATTCCACCGTGTAGCAATTCATAACCCCATCCGTTGATGTCGTGGGGTTCGAGCTTGAACGTGGCCCCTTGCGCCTGCAGTTCTTCGTAAATCATCATCGCTTTATCGAAGCCTCGCGCCGCGAGTTGCCCGGCGAAGTTTTCGCGCGTGGGCGCCACGCCGCTGCCGCGCCGGACCTCGACCGACACCGTGTGTCTTGGCACGCCGTTTGCTGCTGGCTTGTTCGCAACAAAGGCACGCGCCGCCATGTCGTCTTTCAGATAGCCATCGAGGAAGCGGTGCACGTACTGCGCCATCACGCCGTATGCCTGCGTGACTTCGGCGCGCGAGTACTCGCCGAACTCGCTATCCCGCGCCAGGCGCAGTCCGTGCGAGGAAAAGTCCTGATGCCTCATCGCATGCAAGGTGACGACGGCCATGTCGGCATAGGTCATGCTGTTCAGCAGGCTGTAGGCCGTGCTGTTTTTCTTCCGGTTCAATTCCTCGATGGTCGCGGGTCGCCGGCCCACATACAGCATGGGTAGCGCCAGCCTGGCCGGCGTCACGTAAGGGATCGCTTCCTTGCCCCCGTCGACCATTTGCGGGAAATAGCGTACCGAGCCATCCAGGCTGACGAGCGCCTTGATACGGTCATCCTTTGCAGCGGCCACCACGTTGGCGAGCCCGCCCCAGCTGAAGCCTGCCACGGCGAGCCGGCTGAGGTCCGCATTGCGCATCCTGCTCGCCTGGTCGATCAGCCAGCCGATATCCGACGCCTGCGTTTCGAGTCCTTCCACGTCCACCGTCATCGCGCGCTGGCGCGCCCCCTGCGACGCGCTGGAGAGCACGATGTAGCCGTGGCTGGCGAGGTATTCGCACAGGTCGGCGTTTTCGGCGGCCGTGGCGCTGTAGCCCGGCGCGTAGATCACGACAGGGAAGGTGCCGGCCTTCGCAGGGGCGTCGCGCACCGCCCACATCGGGCGCGTCAGGGCCTGCGCCCCCGCCGGCCAGCCCTCCGTTTGCTCGGCCAACTCCGTGTCCGTTATGCGATTCACGGTGGCCGCATCGCGTGTCAAGTCCGCCTCGGTGGCCGCGGTGGCGTAGTAGTCGCGGAAGCTCACCTGCTTGCCGCCGCGCGCCGCCGGATACCAGACGAGCGCCTGCATCGGCCGCGCCCGTTCACCGCTGGTTCCCTTGCCGGTAACGAGGGAGACACGCGTCTTGTACACGCGGGAATAGTCATACTGCTGCTTGACCTGCATGCCTACGGCATGGGGGCCAGGCTGAAGCGGAAAAGTAAATACATCGGCGGCACGCGCGGATGTCGCAAGGAAGAAGACGACGAGGAGGCAGTGGCGCATGGCGGGACCGGAAGTGATGGGAATGGTTGTCAGTATAGAAAAACGACCGTAGCGGAAGTCTCTCGAATGATCACCATACCCTTCCGGCCCGGGCGATGCATGGCAGGCGCGTCCGCAGCGAAGCGCGCCCGCCGGGCTAGGGTCTTAGGCTCTTAGTACACTTCCGGATTCGGATCGGTACGCTCCAGTTCGAGCGAAGCCGCCAGCAGGCCCAGGCGCGCCACCACGCCGTAGACGTAGAAGCGGTTCGGCGCCGCCGTGCCCGGCTTGGCCTTGAGGTCGGGCACCGCATGCTGCTGGGCGAAGGCCAGCGGCACGTACTGCGAGCCCGGCGCGTTCAGGTTCTGGTCGATGCCGCGCTCGGCGTGCACGCGGTAGAAGCCGCCCACCACGTAGCGGTCGATCATCATCACCACCGGCTCGGCCACCGCGTCGTTGATGCTCTCGAAGGTCGGCACGCCTTCCTGGATGATCATGTCGGTGACGGCGACGCCGTCCTTGATGACCGACATCTTGCTGCGCTGGGCCGGACTCAGGTCGCGCACCTCGCTCGCGTCCTTCACGGTCAGGATGCCCATGCCATAGGTGCCGGCGTCGGGTTTCAGGATCACGAAGGGCTTCTGCTCCTTCATGCCGTATTCCTTGTACTTCTTCTTGATCTTCGAGAGCAGCATCGAGACATTGTCGGCCAGCTCCTCGGTGCCGACATTCTCCTGCAGGTCGACCTCGCCGCAGGTGGCGTGCAGCGGGTTCACCATCCACGGATCGATGTCGATCAGCTTGCCGAACTTCTTGGCCACCTCGTCGAAAGCCTTCAGGTGATTGCTCTTGCGGCGCAGCGCCCAGCCGGCGTGCAGCGGCGGCAGCAGCGACTGCTCGTGCAGGTTCTCCAGGATGGGCGGGATGCCGGCCGAGAGGTCGTTGTTGAGCAGAATGGTGCAGGGGTCGAAATCGGCCAGGCCCAGGCGGCGGCCGTTGGGCGAGCGCACCAGGGGTTCGATCACCAGCATGTTCCCGTCCGGCAGCGCCAGCGGGGTCGGCTCGGTGATCTCCGGCGACAGCGAGCCGAAGCGCACGTGCAGGCCGGTCTGGCGGAAGATCTGCATCAGGCGCGCCACGTTCTGCAGGTAGAGCGGGTTGCGCGTGTTGGTTTCCGGGATCAGGAGCAGGTTGCGTGCGTCCGGACAATACTTGTCGATCGCGGCCATCGCGGCCTGCACCGTCAGCGGCAGCATCTCGGTTGCCAGGTTATTAAAGCCGCCCGGAAACAGATTGGTGTCCACCGGCGCCAGCTTGTAGCCCGCATTGCGCAGGTCGACCGAGCAATAGAACGGCGGCGTATGCTCCTGCCACTCGAGGCGGAACCAGCGCTCGATGGCGGGGGTGGCCTCGAGGATTTTCTTTTCCAGATCGAGCAAGGGGCCGGTTTGGGCGGTGACGAGGTGCGGAACCATGAAAGTGGACGTCCTTACAATGCGCTGCAATGAATTGTGGCTACCGATGTGGGGGCAGACGAACCAGTTGCAAGGCCGCACGTTGCAAAAAAGCAAAAAGGCGCCCGCAGGCGCCTTTTGGATACCGCCGCGCGGATATCAGGAATGGTACGCCGATTCGCCGTGGCTGGTAATGTCCAGACCCTCGCGTTCCTGGTCTTCCGGCACACGCAGGCCGATCACGACGTCCACCAGCTTGAAGGCGACGAAGGACACCAGCGCCGACCACACGATCGTGATGCCGACGGCCTGGGCTTGCACCCACACCTGGTTCGCGATCGAGAAGTCCGGCGACGCCTTGTTGGCGACATAGTCCCAGATGCCCTGCCCGCCCAGCTGCGGCGATGCGAACACGCCGGTCAGCAGTGCGCCCAGGATGCCGCCCACGCCGTGCACGCCGAACACGTCCAGCGAGTCGTCGGCGCCCAGCAGGCGCTTCAGGCCAGTCACGCCCCACAGGCAGATGATACCAGCCAGCAAGCCGATGACCAAGGCGCCCATCGGGCCGACGAAGCCGCAGGCCGGGGTAATGGCCACCAGGCCGGACACGGCGCCCGAGGCGGCGCCCAGCATCGACGGACGCTTCTTGACGAACCATTCGCCGATCACCCAGGACACGGTGGCGCAGGCGGTCGCCAGCAGGGTGTTGATGAAGGCCAGGGCGGCGATGTCGCCCGCTTCCAGGGCCGAGCCGGCGTTGAAGCCGAACCAGCCCACCCACAGCAGCGAGGCGCCGATCATGGTCATGGTCAGCGAGTGCGGGGCCATGGATTCGCGGCCGTAGCCGATGCGCTTGCCGATCACATAGGCGCCGACCAGGCCGGCTACCGCCGCGTTGATGTGGACCACGGTGCCGCCCGCGAAGTCGAGCGCGCCCTTCTGCCACAGGTAGCCGGCGGCGTCGGTGACGCTGGCCAGGGTGGTGGCGTCGGTGATCGCGTCGGGACCGGCCCAGAACCAGACCATGTGGGCGATCGGCAGGTAGCCGAAGGTGAAGAACAGGACGGTGAACAGCATCACGGCCGAGAAGCGCACGCGCTCGGCGAAGGCGCCGACGATCAGCGCGCAGGTGATGGCGGCGAAGGTGCCCTGGAAGGCGACGAAGATGAACTCGGGGATCATCGTCTCCTTGCTGAAGGTGGCGGCCATCGAGAAGCTGCCGGCCGCGGCGTCGTAGATGCCGTTCAGCAGGGCGCGGTCGAAGCCGCCGATGAAGGGGGTGCCGCCCTGGGTGAAGGCCAGCGAGTAGCCGTACACGCACCACAGCACGATGATCAGCGAGAAGATGGTGAAGACCTGCATCAGGATCGACAGCATGTTCTTGGCGCGCACCAGGCCGCCGTAGAACAGGGCCAGGCCCGGGATCGACATCATGATCACCAGCAAGGTGGCGACGAACATCCAGGCGGTGTCGCCCTTGTTGACGGCGGGCGCGGCCCAGGCCGGGAGCGCGGCGCCAAGGCCGAGGCCGGCGGCCAGGAGGGAAGGAAGGATTCGCTTCATGGGAGTGTCCTTTTACAGTGCTTCGTTGCCGGTTTCGCCGGTACGGATACGGATGACCTGGTTGAGGTCGGCGACGAAGATCTTGCCGTCGCCGATCTTGCCGGTGCGCGCCGCGTTCTGGATGGCGTCGATGACCTGGTCGACCACGGCGTCGTCCACCGCCGCCTCGATCTTGATCTTCGGCAGGAAGTCGACCACGTACTCGGCGCCGCGATAGAGCTCGGTATGCCCCTTCTGGCGGCCGAATCCCTTCACTTCGGTCACCGTCATGCCTTGGACGTTGATTTCCGACAGCGCTTCGCGCACCTCGTCGAGCTTGAAGGGCTTGATGATGGCAGTAATCATTTTCATGGCTTGGCCTCGTGTGCGGTCAGAAGGTTTTCGACAGGCTCAGCACCGCGGCCGACTTGCCGAGGTTCTTGCCTTGCGGGCTCAGGTAGGCGTCGGTATTGGCCTTGATCCAGGCCAGCGACAGGCTCGCCACGCCCAGGTCCTTGGTCACGCCGACCTTGTAGTCGGTGTACGAGAAGGCGCTGTTGTTCTCGACGCGCTGGCGGCCGACGTGCAGGTTGACGATGAAACCGTTGCCGGCGTCGATGTCGGCGCCCACGTCCAGGTAGCCGCTACGCTTGCTGTCGGCGGTGCCGAACAGGTTGGTGGTCGAGTGCGAGTACTTGACGTAGGCCGGGCCGAAGCCCAGGCGGCCATAGAGCTCGAAGGTGTTGGCGCGTGGATTCAGGCCGTTGTCCGGGTAGAAGTAGTACAGGCCGCCCACGTCGTAGCTGACATCGGCCGTCAGCTGGCCGCGCTTGCCGCCGTAGATATCCCATTCGATGTCGCCGTCGCCGCCCAGGTCCTTGGTCCACTTGATGGTGGACAGCCAGGTGCCGACGTACCAGCCGGTCGGGCCGTGCACGTAGTCGACGCCGCCCTGCAGGGCCGGGTCGAGGCGGGTCTGCGACAGGCCGCGGTAGCGGTAGTCGCTGGTGATGGCCGCGTTATAGCTCACCTGATGTTCGGCGGGTTGTTCCTGCGCGAAGACCGGGACGCCGGTGAAAGCCAGGACGGCCAGGCCGACTGCCGCTGCGCATTGCTTGATGGTGCACTTCATGACAAACCCCCTCAGTTTGAACGGTTGCTGCCGTTGCGGTTTACAATTCTGTTATTGCTGCATTCACCCTGGATTTAGCAGGATGCGTGCCAGCTCGTAAACCGTGGGAAACAGGCTTGTTTTTCCGGCCATACCCCCCACATCCGAACTGAACCACCCCGATCGTCCGCACCACGCGCGAGCGCAGCGGCGATGCGGAGTCCGACGCGCACCAAATCAGGCTGCCGCGCACCGTTGTGGTGCGCCCAGCCCGGCCTTACCAAGGAACCCCAGGATATGAATACTTTCTTCAACGACTTGCAGGGCAAGATCAACCAGGCGCTGGAAAGCGGACCGGCCAAGGACATCGAGCGCAACGTCAAGGCGGTGATGACCCAGGGCTTCGCCAAGCTCGACCTGGTCACCCGCGAAGAGTTCGATATCCAGGCCCAGGTGCTGGCCAAGACGCGCGCCAAGCTCGAAGCGCTCGAACTGCGCGTGGTGGAGCTGGAAACACGCCTGGCAAGCCAGTCCGCATCTGCGCCTGCCGCGGCTCACACCGAGACGCCGCACATCATCACCCCGCCGAACCTCGACAAGCCGTAACACGTGCCTCCGGCATTCATGCATGAGCGAAAGGCGAACATGAATGCGAAAGACAAGGTGGACGGCACGCTGGCGCCGCAGGACGTATCGCTGGACGTGCTGCGCGAGAAATACGCCAAGGGCGAGGAAGCCGGGATCGCCGACGTGCGCGCCCGCGTGGCGCGCGCCCTGGCCCTGCTCGAACCGGCGCCGAAGCGCGCCGAACTCGAACGGCGCTTCCTGTGGGCCCAGGAACAGGGCTTCGTGCCCGCCGGCCGGATCAACTCCGCCGCCGGCATGCGGCTCCAGGCCACCCTGATCAACTGCTTCGTCCAGCCGGTGGGCGATTCCATCTCCGGCGTCGACGGCGGCCTGCCCGGCATCTACACCGCCCTGTCGGAAGCCGCCGAGACCATGCGCCGCGGCGGCGGCGTGGGCTACGACTTCAGCGCCATCCGCCCCATGGGCAGCAAGGTCAAGGGCACCGCCTCGCGCGCCTCCGGTCCGGTCTCCTACATGGAAGTGTTCGACGCCTCCTGCCGCACGGTGGAATCGGCCGGCGCCCGGCGCGGCGCCCAGATGGGCGTGCTGCGCATCGACCATCCCGACATCGAACGCTTCATCGCCGCCAAGGACCTGGGCGCGCTCACCAATTTCAACATCTCGGTCGGCGTGACGGACGCCTTCATGCGCGCCGTCGAGGAAGACGCCGGCTTCGCGCTGGTGCACCGCGCCGAGCCGGGCGACGAGGACATGGCGGCGGGCGCGCACCGGCGCGAGGACGGCCTGTGGGTCTACCGCGAAGTGCGCGCCCGCACCCTGTGGGAGCAGGTGATGCTCTCCACTTACGACCATGCCGAGCCCGGCGTGCTGTTCATCGACCGCATGAACGCCGAGAACAACCTCTGGTACTGCGAAGAGCTGGGCGCCACCAATCCCTGCGGCGAGCAGCCCCTGCCCGCCTACGGCTGCTGCGACCTCGGCTCGCTCAACCTGACCTGCTTCGTCGACCACCCCTTCTCCGATAACGCCACAGTCGACTTCGCACGCCTGCGCGACGTGGCCGCGGTCGCCGTGCGCATGCTCGACCTGGTGCTGGACGCCACCGAATGGCCCCTGCCCCAGCAGGCCGCCGAATCGCGCGCCAAGCGCCGCATCGGCCTGGGCTTCCTGGGCCTGGGCAGCGCGCTGGTGATGCTGGGCCTGCGCTACGACGCCGACGAAGGACGCGCCATGGCCTCGCGCATCGCCGAGACCATGCGTGACGCCGCCTATGCGGCTTCGATCGAGCTGGCGCGCGAAAAAGGCGCCTTCCCGCTGTTCGACGCCGACCACTACCTGCGCGGGCAGTTCGTGGGCCGCCTGCCGCAGGTGCTGCTGGACGCGATCCGCGTGCACGGCATCCGCAATTCGCACCTGCTGTCGATCGCGCCCACCGGCACCATCTCGCTGGCCTTCGCCGACAACGCCTCGAACGGCATCGAGCCGCCCTATGCCTGGACCTACCAGCGCAAGAAGCGCACCGCCGACGGCGGCACGCGCAGCTACGAGGTGCTCGACCACGCCTGGCGCCTGTACCGCCAGCTCGGACACGATCCTGACGCCGGCCTGCCGCCCCAGTTCGTGACCGCGCTCGAGATGCGCGCCATCGACCACCTGCGCATGGTGGAGGCGGTCCAGCCTTTCGTCGACACCGCGATCTCCAAGACCGTCAACGTGCCCGAGGACTATCCCTACGAGGACTTCCGCGAGCTGTACAGCCAGGCCTGGCATGCGGGCCTGAAGGGGCTGGCCACCTACCGTCCCAATACGGTGCTGGGCAGCGTGCTGTCCACGTCCACGCCTTCCTCACCCTCGCTTCCCGTGGCGCAGCCCGCGCGCACCGATCCGGACGACGATCCCCTGCTCAAGCGCTTCGAGCGCCGTCCACTGGGCGAGCTGGAGTCGGTCACTTCCAAGATCGAGTACTCGACCCAGGAAGGCCGCAAGAGCGCCTACCTGACGGTGAGCTTCATCCGCGCCGAGGGCCGCCTGGAAGGCCGGCCGGCGACCATCGAGCGGCCCTTCGAGTTCTTCATGCCCGGCAACCAGCGCACCGGCGGCCACCAGTGGATCACGGCCTCGATGCGCCTGCTTTCGATGGTGGCGCGCGCCGGCGGGCCGATCGCCAAGGCCCTGGCCGACATGCGCGAAGTGGTGTGGGAAAAAGGTCCGGTGCGCTGCGGCCACCTGACGCGCGAGGACGGCGTCCAGGTGCCGGTCTACCATGACTCGGAAGTGGCGGCGATCGCCTTCATGCTGCAGCGGATCCTGATCCGGCGCGGCTTCCTGGACGCCTACGGCAACCAGGTGCCGGTGGCGGAACTGGCGCGCGCGTTTTCCGAGCGCGGCGGCGCGCCGCTGCCCGAGGTCGAGCCGCAACCGCCCACCGCGGGCGGCGCCCTGCCCGTCCCTTCCGGGGCCAAGTGCCCGGAGTGCGGCGCGCGCGCCCTGCGCAAGGTCGACGGCTGTACCCGCTGCGACGAGTGCCACTACGTGGGCGAGTGCGGCTGACTCTCATAGCGGCCCAGTCCTGCCGGGCGCTTATACTAGGCGGATGAGCTACCTCGCCCTCAAACACCTGCATATGAGCTTCGCCGTCCTGAGCGGCGGTTTTTTCCTGATCCGTGGACTGTGGATGCTGTCGGGCTCCGCGCTGCTCCAGCGGCGCTGGGTGCGGATCGCCCCGCATGTGGTCGACACCCTGCTGCTGGCCAGCGCCATCGGCCTGGCGCTCTGGAGCCGCCAGTATCCCTTCGCCGCGCCCTGGCTGACGGCCAAGGTGCTGGCGCTGTTCGCCTACATCGTGCTGGGCACCATCGCCCTCAAGCGCGGCCGCACGCCGCAAGTGCGCCTGGCGGCCTTCATCGCGGCGCTGGCCTGCTTCTTCTATATCGTGGCGGTCGCCGTCACCAAAACCCCCCTGGTCATCGGCTAGGCGCGGCCAGCGGCGCGCGTGGACGCGCCAGTCGTTCGCGCAGGCGCAGCCCCGGCCGCTCCACCGCCAGGTAGAGCAGCGCCGCCACCGCCAGCGCGGCGCCGCCGTAGCAAGCCAGGGCCAGCAAGGCGGATTGCGCGAGCCGGGCGCCCGCCACCTCCTCGACCAGGTGGAACACCGCCTTGTGGGTCAGGTAGAGGCTGAAGGCAAGCGTCGCCATCAGGCGCACGCCAGGCAACGCGATGCGCCCCGGCAGGATCCGGGGGCTGGCCATGCCGACCAGCACCGCCGCCAGGCCGATGGACAGCAGGGGGAAACCGATCACCGCCCCCGCTTCGCTGACGAATCCCTCGAACAGGCGCGCCGCCGCGGCGACGACGGCCAAGCCGCCGCCCAGGAAGGCCCAGGCGCGCGCCGCCATCCAGTCCCACCACGCCGGCCGGTGGATACGGATCGCGGCCAGCGTGGCGCCCGCCAGGAGGCCGTCCAGCCGGGCCCAGGTCGGGTTGTAGACATGCTCGACATAGCGCAGGAAGAACCAGTCCTCGCCTTCGCCCACGTGCAGGTAGGGCGCGACCTGTGTGCGCCAGGCCCAGGCGCGCAGCGCAATCCCGGCGAGCAGCAGCGCCAGCGCGCACAGCGCCGATTTGCGCAGGCTCGGGCGGCGCGCCAGCACCACGACCGCCAGCGGCAGCAGCAGGTAGAAATGCTCTTCCACGCACAGCGACCAGGCGTGGGAAAAGGCGCGGTTGCGGAAGTAGTCCGGGAACAGATTGGCGCTGAAGCTCAGGAACTGCCACGCGGGCTGCATGCCGGGGCTCTCGCGCCAGCTCGGGAGCCACAGGTAGAGCGCCAGCACGGCCAGGTAGGCCGGCAGCACGCGCAGGCCGCGCCGCAGCAGGTAGCCGCCCCAGTCCACGCCGCCTCGCGAAGCGCGGGCCGCCAGCACCTGCCCGCCGACCAGGAAACCGCTCAGGACGAAGAACAGGTCGACGCCCATCCATCCCAGCTCGACCAGGGGCCTGAGGACGGGACCGAAACTCGGCCCATGGCTGGCGAGGTGGTAGGCCATGACCCAGAGGATGGCCAGGGCGCGCAGGAGGTCGAGCCCGGGAAGACGCTGATGATTCACGAATACGGAAGAGCGGTAAGGGGAAGGTGAGGAATGCGCGCGTCAGCGCTGCTGCAATTGCGCCAGGCGCGCCATGATCTCTTGGCGCCGGCGCCGTTCCAGGGCCGGCCTTGCGCCCAGGGCCGACTGGTAGGCGGCGATGGCGCGTGGGTTGTCGTTCTGCGCCTGGTACACCTCGGCCAGGGAAGCGAAGACGTAGGGCTTGGGCCCGATGGCCACGGCGCGTTCGAGGTAGAAGGCGGCGTCGGCCAGTTTGTCCCGGGCGCGCGCCACCTGCGCCAGCCCGTAGCTGCCGGACTCGCTCGACGGAATGCGCCGGTGCAGTTCGGCGTACAGGCGGGCGCTGTCGGCGAAGCGCTGCGCATCCAGGTGCGCTTCCGCCAGCCTGGACAGCAGGTCGCGGTGCACCCTGGTGACCAGTTCGTATTTGCCGAGATCGGCGGCGAGTACGTATTCTTCCGCATCCTGCGGGCGCTCTTCGCTGTGCGCGCACAACGCCAGCATCAGGCGCGTGAGGTCGGGGTCGGTGCGGTTGACTTCCAGCGCCAGCTCGCGCGCGCGGATCGTGCTCCCGCCCAGGAAGAAGGGCGCGCGCAGGTAGAAGCGCACCAGCGACACGCGGGCGCGGTAGTTGGTGGGATCGAGCAGCACGGCGCGCTCGTAGGCGTCGCGCTGCGCGCGCGTGTTGCCGAGCGAAGCGGCCATCCAGCCGCTGGCCTGCGCTTCCAGCGCCCTGCCCAGGGCTTCGGCGCAGGTGCTGCTGGTGGGATTCGCGGCGACGCAGCGCTCGGCCGCGGCCTTGGCTTCCGGGACGCGGCCGGCCGCATCCTGCGCGACGACCAGGTCGACCATGCCGGCCAGGGCGGGCGCATCGCCCGGATCGGCGGCCAGCCGCTCGGCGATGACGCGCGCAGCATCCGGAAAGCGTTTCTGTTGGACGAGCTGGGTGATGGGGTGCACGGGCGCGGCGCGGGCGTCCCACAGCACGCCGCTCGCAATCAAGGCTGCGCCGCACCACGGCCTGATGGTCGCGAGCATGGAGTTCCTTTTAAGATCTAGAAATCCTCACATGAAAGTGTTTGTTAGTCAACAATTCGAATGCGAAGTTAACAAGCCTGGCAGTATTGCCATCTCATCGGCAAGGCTGGACAATACGCGTTCTGCCCACCACGGAGACTGGAATGGAAACGAGCACCGAAGCGCAGGACCCGCAGGACAGCAGGGGACAGGCCTCCGCCGCGCAACTGATCGACCGCCGCATCGGGGAACTGAACGACTGGCGCGGCGCCACCCTGGCGCGGGTCCGCCGCCTGGTGCTGGACGCCCTGCCGGGCGTGGTCGAAGAGTGGAAGTGGAGCGTGCCGGTGTGGTCGCACGGCGGCATCCTGTGCACCGGCGAAGCCTACAAGAAGGCGGTCAAGCTGACCTTCCCCAAGGGCGCCGCGCTGGAAGATCCGAACGGCCTGTTCAACTCCAGCCTGGAGGGCAATGTGCGGCGCGCCATCGACATTCCCGAGGGCGGCGCCATCGACGAAGAGGCCTTCAAGACGCTCGTTCGCGCCGCCGCGGCGCAGAACGCGGCTTCAGGCAGCAAGCGCAAGAAGGCGTGATGCGGCTGGCGGCCCTTGGAGGCGCGGCCCCCCGTCTTTGCGCAGAGCGGCGATAATCCCACTTCACGCCCTTACGCCTCCCAACCCTTATGAACGATTTCGACAAGCTTCCCCTGGAGTTCTTCCAGGACTATCCGGAACCGGGCGTCAATTTCATTGACGTCGGCTGCATCTTCGACAACCCCGTCCACTGGCGCCTCGCCATCGACACCCTGCACGCGAAGACCGAGGACCTGCACTTCGACTTCATCCTCGCCATGGATGCACGCGGTTTCATGATCGCCGGCGCGCTGGCCTACGAGCGCCAGGTCGGCTTCGCCATGGCGCGCAAGGCCGGCAAACTGCCCGGCAAGGCGATCCAGATCGACTACCGGCGCGAGTATGGGAGCGCGACGATCGAGATCCAGCCCGAACGCATCAAGGGCGAGCGTGTGCTGATCGTCGACGACGTACTCGCCACCGGCGGCACCATCGAAGCGGCGGCGCAGCTGCTGCGCCAGGTGGGCAAGGAAGTCGTGGGCGCGGCGGCCCTGTTCGATATCGCTTTCTTCAAGGACAGGCGTGCGCTCACGATGCCGGTCGTGACCCTGCGCGACGTTTAACGCCTCCTGCTCATTTCCCTTAGGCGACCATTGCCCATGAACACAAGCAGGTTGCTCTTCGCAGGCTCACTCACCCTCACCCTCACCCTCACCCTGCTCGGCACGGCCGTGCCCAGCCAGGCCCAGGTCGCCGCAAGCGCGGGCGATGCCCGCCCGGCTATCCTGCGCGCGCTCGACGGCAGCTGGCGCATGGCGGGCGACGTGCGGGGCAAGCCGGTGACCTACGCGATGACCGCCGCCCCCGCCCTGAACGGGACCTTCACGGAGATGCGGATGAAGGATGTGCAGGTGCCCGCCAGGTACGAAGCGGTCGTCTTCATCGGCGTCGATCCGGCGAGCCAGGCCGTGATCGCCCACTGGATCGACAGCTTCGGGCCGAAGCATTCGATCCCCCACGCCACGGGGCGGATCGCCGGCAACACCATCCAGCTGCTCTTCCCCTACCAGGGCGGCGACTTCCGCAATGCGCTGAGCTATGATCCGGACACCGCTTCCTGGACCTTCGTCCTCGAATCCGCACAGCCTGACGGTTCCTGGAAGCATTTCGCGCGCTACGAAGTCAGGCGCAACTGAGCGCTGCGCACCCTTGGGTGCGCTCAACAGGCGAAGCCGAAGGCGGTGCGACCATCCTGCGAGTCATCCACTTGCCAGGAAACCCATGAGTCTCGCCGTGTTACGTAGCCGCGCACTGGCCGGCATGGACGCCCCTGCCGTCAGCGTCGAAGTCCATCTCGCCAACGGGCTTCCCGGCATGACCATCGTCGGCCTGCCTGACGCCGAAGTGCGCGAGGCCAAGGACCGCGTACGCGCGGCCTTGCAGAACTCCGGCTTCGAGGTGCCTGCGCGGCGCATCACCGTCAACCTGGCGCCGGCCGACCTGCCCAAGGAGTCGGGCCGCTTCGACCTGCCGATCGCGCTCGGCATCCTGGCCGCCTCGCGCCAGATCCGCGCCGAGCAGCTCGAGCGCTTCGAATTCGCGGGTGAACTGTCGCTGTCGGGCGAGCTGCGTCCGGTACGCGGCGCCCTGGCCATGGCCTTCGCCATGCACCGCCAGCGCGACGGCCTCGCCGGCGCCGGCGCCTTCATCCTCCCCCACGCGAACGCGGACGAGGCGGCGCTGGTGGAAGACGCGGCGGTCTACCCGGCGCGCACCCTGCTCGAGGTCTGCGCACATTTTTCCCACCTGCCGGATGCGCCCAGGCTGGCCCGCCACCGGCGCGAGCGGCTGCCGGCCGCGCCGCTGTATCCGGACTTTGCCGAGGTTAAGGGACAGCAGCAGGCCAAGCGCGTGCTGGAGGTGGCGGCCGCGGGCTGCCATTCGGTCCTGCTGGTCGGGCCGCCCGGCGCGGGCAAGAGCATGCTGGCGGCGCGTTTTCCCGGCCTGCTGCCCCCGATGAGCGACGACGAGGCCCTGGAGTCGGCCGCGGTGCAGTCGCTGGCCGGCGGCTTCTCGCACGAGCGCTGGCGCCGCCGGCCCTTCCGCAGTCCCCACCACACCACCTCGGGCGTGGCCCTGGTCGGCGGCGGCAACCTGCCGCGTCCCGGTGAGGTCTCGCTGGCCCACCACGGCGTGCTGTTCCTCGACGAGCTGCCGGAATTCGACCGCCGCGTGCTGGAGGTGTTGCGTGAGCCGCTGGAGTCGGGTCACATCACGATTTCGCGCGCGGCCCACCAGGCCGACTTCCCGGCGCGCTTCCATCCGTTCTGAAAGGTACTCACAGTGATCTGACTAAAACTACCGTAAGATCAACAAGATTTCTGTACTCACACATTATCGCCCGAGAAGTCGCGTTTCTCTTGCTCCGCTGGTGATTGTCGGATCAGGCCAGGTCCTAGCGGTATTGACCATATCAAGCAATCCGTCTAAGAACGCCTAACAAAACCCGCTAGTTGCTCTGTAGGAAACAGCCGGGTACACTGAGCCGTGCTGACCGTCCGCAATCGGCCAAAAGCAGACACTTAGCGGTAGTGCAGTCTCCACCCAACACTTACTTAGACACAGATAAATGGCGACCTTACGGAGAATGGCGGAACAGGTGAGGTATTGCATGAAACCGACAATGGGCGCGATGTAAATCGTCTTGCAGCAAACCTAGCGGCAACAAATACCGCCATGTCTTTTTGGATTTCATATTGCGAAGCACACCAGAAGCCTTTTGCCTAAGAACTCATGCGTAACGCTGCACACAGCAATTAGGGGCAAGGCCCGCACTAGGAATTGCGTCGGGACATCAGCTCGACGTTCCCCATTAGTGAGCATGGTGTGCAGGGCCGACTCTTCGAACCTCGCCGCAGGCAAGTACGCAGCGGCTAGGTCGGCGCACCGCGGCGAGCCGTGCTCGGCTATTGCCTGCAGCATGCGAGCTGGTTCGCGGCCGCGTGCCCGCACGCCGTGGTTGGTTATGTTTAGGGGCGGCGAATACACCAGGCCAGCCAAGGTATCGGATGAGACTCGCATGGCCCCCTTCGGGTCGGGGAAGCGACGTGTAGCGATGACGCATCGGCCGATGCGTCTGTAGCCCCAGCACGCTCGCAGCAGGCGCTGCCAGCGCACAGGAACTGCAGGCAGTCGAACGGCGGCTTCGGTCGCTAGGGCTGCACACCACCTCTACGGGGTCGACGCCCTCCGTCACTCGTCACTCGTCACCCGTCACCGGCGCAGCTGCCTGCTCTACACACTGCCTTTGTCGGGTTTTCCGCGCAGGCAGCCACTCCGTGCGCCGGGAAGCGTTCATCGTGCCAATGCGTGCTTCGAACTGGACGTTCGCCGTCTCACAGGGCGGCTTCCTGCGCTCTCGCTTCGTCAGCGGAGAGCCTCACTCCCTCGCTGCGCGTAGTCTACGGTTCCAGCTCCATCGTGCGCGTGGGCGCGCACCGGCCCTTGGACAGGGCCTCGATGAACCTGGCTTCTCCGACGCTACGGCAACCCGCTCTGGGGGCGGGTGCGCCCTCGCGTCAGGCCAGGCGCCGGCCTGGGCCGCCCGCCGTCCTGCGGTGGCGGCTCCAACCCATCCCCGCCCTTCCCAGGAAGGAGAGCGAGTCGCCCTCTGCCGCCAGCGGTGCATGCCACTTCGTCCGCATGCACCGCCTACGGCGAGCGGTGAGCGTTGCACCGCTGCGTCAAGGCCGAGCCCTTCGGTGGCCGTTGGCCAGCCTGGACACGGCGCTCACCGCGAACAGCGCTACTCCATCATAGGCAGCCGAAGAACGCGGACGACCTCTTCGGGACTAATTTTGCTGCAGCGAACCATGTGTTCGCAGTAGTCGCCGACGGTCTGGATGACCAACTTGCCTTGCGCCATCTCTTTGAGAAGGTGCTTGTCAGCGACATCTTTGATGTCGCCGTCAACGATGTCGAACTGGTTGGCCTTGAAGTCGGAAGCCGGGTTAGCCTTCAACTCTCGCCCGAAGCGGGCATCAAGGGACAGCGACGCCTCAGGCACGCCGAACACCTCGGCCAGATGCCGCAACGAGTGCTGGCGAACAACCTCTTCCGAAGGAACTGCGGTCGGGGGTTTTTTCACTTTGAACCACATCCGCAGCTCCCTCCTGACGAAGTTGCATCCCATGCAGCCTTGCCAATGACTCCCCAGTTGTAGAAACCGTCTAAGACAAGCGCGCCTGTGGCAGTTGCACCAAGCGCAACGCCTCCAGCGGTGCGGCCAAACGTCCGGAGTTCACGAATACCGAGCCGGCTCGACCAACGACTCATCTGGCTCGTGTAAGGGTTCAGCTCCCCCTTCGGCACCCCAAGACCTCGAAGCTCGCCTGGTGTCTTAGGCATGGTTCCGACCGCCCCCGCACTGACGAGGACGGCCAAGTTCGCCGCAGTGCTGGAACGGTTCTCCTCGACCTGCCTAGCGAACTGGTCGAAGTCGAAGCATGGACTAGAGCCACCACCGCCGCCACCAGACGCTTGCAGCCCATTCGGGTCCACGAAGCTCAGCGGATTGCCATTGACGTAGGCATACGTGTTGATGCCGCCTTCGAGACCGATAGGGTCAGATTGCACATAACGTCCAGTCTGTGCGTCGTAATCGCGAAAATAGTTATACCAAAGCTGCGTATCATCATTGTAATATTGACCAGGAAATCCAACGTTCATTCCGCTTATAGAGTCTACTACTACGGAACGGCCAAAGGCATCATTTTTCGCACGCCAGACAACGGTTCCCGATGAATCTGTCATTACTTCGGGACGGCCAAGTTGATCATTGTGCGATGCGTAGAAAGTCCCATTTCTCTTAATGCCAAGCAATTCCCCTTCAAGCCAGATGTACGCAGTAGGAGTAGGCCCATGCTCATATAACAGCTTACCATTTTCGTCATATATCCATGCTTTAGAACCATTAGAAACGCGTTGTTGGAGCGCATTGTAATTATATGTTGTTGTGACCCCACCCAACGTAACGGTCTTCAAGCGGTTAAAACCGTCGTACGTGTAATTGCGCAGCGAATCATTAGAAACATTTCCACGCGCCGTATAACTGTAAATACGATTGATTTGACCGCTCATACTGGCCAAGCGATTGCTCGACTCATCAATCACTAAACTCGTGTTCACACCGGCTCGCGTATGAATATAACGATTGCCAGATTTGTCCAGCGCAAATGATTGATCGTCCCAAGAACGCTGCACGGAGGTGAGGCGGTCAATAACATCATAGCCAAACACTTGGCTCTGGGCCGAATAAACATTGTCGAGAATAGAAGCGATTGTGTCTAAATTTGGAGTATACGCAATCGCCATATTATGAATCGACTTGCTTCTAATGCTTGTCACTCTTCCGTCAGCATCGAGAGAATTAATGCGCGGTATATTGTTGCCAAACATTACAGCATAAGGCTTTCCAGTGGCTGGTTGACGGTATATAGGATTAGTAATTGTGTGCCAGCCAGTGATGTTGCTATAAACCCCGGAAGCTAAACCGCGGCTACTACTATAAAAAATGTTTGTACCATCCGGATAAGTTATACTTTCAGGGAATCCAGCGGTATCGCTGGTCCCGTAGGTCCAATCCAGCTTATAGGTCCCGCCAGGAGCGACGGAAAGTGTAGTCGACTGACTCAGCTTTTCACCAAAAATATTGTAAATGAAGGACGTCGATCCAGACGAGTCAATAAGGCCAGTAAGCCTTCCTTTGCCGTAAGCTCCAGCATCATAAGACTTTGTTTCGGTTATCGCACCCACAGTCCTTGTAGTGTTCCGCCCCAACGCATCATAACCGTAGCTAATAGTTGAACCATCTGTAAATGTTGTGCTCAGTAATCTTCCCGCACTATCGTAAATATTCGTAGTAGTTCCTGTACTCGGACTCGTTTCAGTCAACCGGTCACCAAATGCGTTATAAGTATACTGAGTAACCACATTACGCGGATCCGTGACAATCCACAACTGGCCCTCAGGGTTATACTTAAAATTGGTGACTCCTCCATCCGGAGCAGTCACGTGAGTAACTCGGTTAAACTCATCGTATTCATATGTGGTAACTCGGCCACCCATATCTGTTTTTGAGATAATATTGCCATTTCCATCGTATGAATAGTCAACTCGCTGACCATTGTTCCCGTAAATTTTCCAGTCACGGCCAAGGCTGTCTTGCTGGGTTTGCTTTACGAATTCGCCGACATATCCTGTTACTGGATAAGGGGAACCCTCTGTGGCTGAGTGTCGATCTGATTTCACCCACTTCGTCCTGTTTGCTACATCTTGAGCAGTTAAAGGCATCGTTACATATTCGTTCCAAACGTTTCCAATTTGCGTAAGGCGTCCAGAAGAGTTGTAGGTAAATTTTACCTCCTGATAAGTAGGGTATGTGACGTTAGTAATAGCTCCATGTCCATTATAGGTGAACGTTGTTTTGCGACCGTTAGATGTTGAAGAAGTAATCTTTCCCGAGTTGTCATACACATAAGAGGTAGTTAGCCCGTTCGGATCGACTTCTTTTTGCGGTTGGCCGCGAGCATTATGATTTGAGTAAGTCGTTAGATGCCCCAAAGCGTTTTGAACACTCGTAAGATTGCCAATCGAATCATAGCTATATGTAGTCTTAGCGGTGCCAGCAGGCAAAACTACACTGACAGTTTTTGTCGCGATGAGACCGCTTGCATGAAATGTAAACGAATAGTTTGTGCGGCGAGTTTCATTTCGGATTAAGTCATGGTGAATCTCTGCAGATGGATGCCCTGGAACTCCCGACCCATAAAGTAATTCAAGTTTGTAAAAATCCTGTCCATTACTGTTCTTTGTCGTTTTTGTGGAGAGGTCTGTGCCGTTCCATGTGTATACATTAGTTTGCTGATTTGGCGTTCCTGCAGCAACAATCTCGGTATCTTTCAATCCACCGTATGAGTAGGTAGTAATGGTTTGAACTCCATTCCAATCCGTTTTCGTGGTTGGGTAATTGCTGCCACCATATACCAAATTTTTATTAGTCGCGCTACAGCTGCTGGTCGATTGCCGTTCGGTACTGGTAAGGCGTTTGAAGTTGCCCTGAGACTCAAAATTATATCGTGTAACCTGTCCGCGCTGATCTGTAACCTCAGTGTATAGAGGCGATGAGCTATAAACGATGTCCTGGAACTCTTCATTATTGTCATAGCCGGTGTGTATAACACGCTTGCTAATATCATAGGCATACCTTGTCTTGCGTACCCCATCAACCGAGAATCCGGTTAAGAGTTGGTTGTCCGAAGGGTCTTCATAAAAATACTCCTTCACGCCACTTGTTCCATACGGAGGAGTAACTTTTCTGAGGTTTCCGCTTGGGTAATAGTCATAAGTCCAAGTATTATTGCTAGCATCTGTAATGCTAGTCACCCGACCATTTGTGTAAGCTTGACTCCACGTGAAATTTAGACTTTTCCCATTTCGCCCGGTCACGGTCTTGAGTTGAGGAGCCACAGAAGCGGGGTCATACGTAAAAGTATAAAGGCGAGAGCCAGCCTCATCAATAGACATTAAGCGCTTCGTTTGCGGACTATAGTTATAGGCTCGTGAGCCTACAATCATGCTGTAGTTTCCTGTCCCTTGTGTCTGAACATACCCAGCTAGGCTATTCCCACCATAAAACCCTACTGGGAAATACATAGGATATGTCGCATAGACATACTGATATGTCGAGCCGCCCGGAATTTCAATGTTGATGTAATCGGGCATACAACCCATGAATGAATAGCCAGACCTCGTACTGCAAGTTGAGGAAAACTGCATTAGCGGGAAATCCCAAGAGGAATACCATCTTTGACCAAACATATTAGCTGGTCGTTCGGACGGTGACGATCGATAACTTCGGATTTGATTGAATGCACTCTGAGAAGCGTCCGTAAAGTCGCTCTCTTCGATAATCTTCTCTCCTGTCCCGTATATAACTGGAAGGCATCCAGTCGGGGAGCTTTCTTTATCATCGGACGGGCTATTAGTCAGGCCGGGTGGGCGGACTGCTGCTCTGTTGTTACGTCCGATGGTAATGCCGCTTGAATCTGGCCAATCTGTCGGATTTACCTTCATGGCATTTGGGCGGTAATCGTCTGGGTTATATTTAGGCGCACTCACATCGACCGACGGCATCTGAGCGAAAGCGGAGCTAACCGAAAATAACACTGTCGTGATTACGCTAAATTTGATTGCATTTTTCATATGCAAGGCCCTATTCTAATTCGATAATTTGCGTTTCAATTCGCGGCTCCTGCTTTGGTGCGTGGAAGAGTTCTTCTAGATAAAGAACTTTTTTACCATTGCGTTCTTCTGTCCTAATCACACATCCTCGAACAATGCCATCAGCGACATAAACAGTGGAGTCCATTTCCGCATCAATTTCTGCTACAGGTATACCTTCGCGTTCGAGGCGCCCTGATTTAAGGCTATAGTAGATGGGTGCTCGTTGGCCAAGGTCACTCCGAGAAAGAATAGCCAGATCTTCCTTATTCGAAATTGACAAATTTGCTTTTTTTCCATCCCCTCCCACAACCTTTACCCCACAAAGGTTTTTAGCACTTAAAGTAGTCGAGCAGAGCACTGTAATTACTGTTAAACAGATCAATCTATATCGCATAATCTCTCCTGTCTCGGCGTTATGCCGACCTCACGTTTTACAGCAGATACCCGCAATGAAGTCTCACAGATAATCACTTTCCTAGAGGAAATTTTATGAAGTTGGGCACTTCCGCGTCTCGGCGCTTAAAAGCTTAAAAAATAGTTAACTAAGCGGGAAACTAGTTGCGCTCGGCGAGCGCGGCGACGATGCTTTCGCGGTGCATCCAGCGCTGGGTGCGGGCGCTAAGCATCCGTCCGGGGCTCACCGCGCTAAGAAAGCTTAACAAACCGATTAATTGCTCTCGCGGCAACAGCCGGGCACACTGATCTGTACTGACTGTCTGCTTTCGGCCCTGGATTCAACTGGTGAACGCAAAACTCTAAAAGCGCTTAACAAAATCCGTTGCTTGTCCTGACGGCAACACCGTACACTGAGCCATTCTGCGCGTCAGCTTTCGGCCAAAAGCGGACGCTTGGTGCTACTCAAGAACTTTGAAAATCTGAAACGGTGGAAATGATGAGAGTGGTTGATCACGAGCCACAATGGTGGTTTTTGCTAGAAGAGGAAGGATCGCTCTTCCTAGATGCCAATTGCAATCACAGCGCCGTGGGTTACGACTTTCTGGTTGAGCTAAGCGCAGAAGAGCGCAGAGCGTACGAACACGAAGGACGAGAATTTATCAGTCGTTTAGCAACTGAGATCCAGGACACTGCGCCGATTGTCATTGGCAGCACTTCCCGGTTTAAAGGGCGGGACATATCACGCACTTACTCGGACAAGGTTACGAAAGCAGTCGCAAAATGGCGAGCCGACACCTAGCAGACTAAGGAAAGCCAGGCGTGCGAGAACTGAGCACGATGACCGCTTTGGGTCGTAAGCGGACGCTACGATAGGTCCGCAATCGGCTAGACACGGACATTGTCGGCGCGTGTTGTCATGTTTAAATTGCTTCCGTATCAGGAGAACACAATGGTCGGAAAATTCTTGAAGCGTGGTGCGATTGTTGATCTTATCAAGAGCGAAGAGCGAACGAACGCTATACGGAAGCGGAATGGTTTAACCATGCATCCTATACGAGCGACCGTCTGTGGGTGCCCTGATTCTAACTGTGGCGGCTGGCACGACATCATTACCGAACGCACGATCCCTACGGCGGAAAAGTGCACGTCAATCCTCAAGGAAGCAAAAGAAAAGAAGAAACAGGCGTAGAGAGGAAAGGTCCGCTTCGGGTCGTAAGCGGACGCTACAATAGGTCCGCAATCGGCCAGTAGCGGACATCTTGCCAGACAAAAACGAAAGTACAGACTCCAACAGCGTCGCGAACGAATTTAGTTTTCGCCACCAATTGATATTGGCGCTTTGGAAGATTTTCGAGCTTTAGCTTACAATGCACTCGACCGTTATGCCAATTATTGACTACTACGAGGTATGAAGAAACGTGTTGTGTTATCAACCCGCGAGAGATTGGAGTCGTCTCGTTGCGAAGCTAGACACGATTTGCCACTTGCTAAAATGTGAATGTTTAATGTGATAAAAAAGTATAGGGAACCGTTAGTGATATGGTCAAACCGCAGTGCCGCGTTCCTGACCTTTTGGTTTTTGACTACATCGGCGCAGGCAGGTCGACCGATGATCGTCGACGACGCAGCTATCGTAGGCCCAAAAAACTGCCAGCTTGAAAGCTGGGCGGCAGACACGGGCTTTAGCCGCGAATATTGGGCCGTACCAGCATGCAATCTTGGAGGCAATTTAGAGCTTGCCATTGGAGGCGCACGTATCAACGCTGCGGGTCAACGCGACGTCATCGGCGTTCTTCAGGGAAAAACGCTACTTAAGCCGTTGAACGATAACGGATGGGGAATAGGTTTGGTATTCGGATCGCAAACGGTTCTTGAAAAAGGTGGGTTGGGTGATCTATACACAACCGTTCCCGTCAGCTTTTCGTTCGCTGATAGCAAAGTGCTGCTTCATATGAACGCGGGTCTCGTACGTGTCAAATCTTCTGGCCGATCCATTGGCACCTATGGTATAGGAGCTGAATTCGGGACGACTGAAAGGTCAACATTCATTATCGAGGCAGCTGGACAGGAGGGTGACAAGCCGTTATTTCAGCTAGGCGTCAAGTATTGGTTAATGCGAGACCATGTACAAGTCGACGCTAGTTACGGCAAGCGCATGAACACACCCGGTGCTGACCGTATAATAACGCCTGGCCTAGTGTTTTTCACTAACAATCGGTAGCTGTTCAAAGCGATCCCTATAACCATCCTGATTTTCGGAATCGATAAAACAAATATCCGCACGTCGACAAAACCGCGGAAAGTGCGAGGGGATAACCGTATTGCCACTGAAGCTCCGGCATGTGTTCGAAATTCATACCCCATATGCCTACCATGCCAGTGGCGACTGCAAAGATCGCTGCCCAAGCTGCAAGTCGCTTATTGACGTTGTTGTCTTCGAGACTGATGAGGGATAAATTAACCTGAATCGCTGTACTGACCATTTCATGAATGGAGTCGATACCGGAATTTATTCGGTGGAGATGATCGTGCACGTCTCGGAAGTATTCGGTAGAGTTGGCGACTACATATGGCACGCGGCCTCCATCGAGTTTGCTAACGGCTTCCATTAACGGCCCAGCCGCGTGTTTGAATTGCACGCACTTTCGCTTGAGCTGGTATAGCTGCTCGAGCGTTGTGCGACATGCCGGCGTCGCAAACATCTGTTCTTCGATTTTCCATAGCTCGTTTTCAAGCGTCTCAAGCACAGGGAAATATCGGTCAACAACCTCATCCATCAAAGCATAGAGCACAAAAGCAGGGCCTTGCTTAAGGTGGTGGCTCTCACGCTCGCAACGCGTACGAACGTCGTTAAAGCTCTGCTCATAGCCATGGCGGTTTGAGAGCACATAAGTAGTGCCGACGAAAACACCTACCTCCCCTACATGGAGCCCGTCATCATTAACTTCCACGGTGTGCATGACGACGAAGAGCGAGTCGCCATACTCTTCAATCTTTGGTCGTTGGTGGCCAACCAGTGCGTCCTCTACCGCCAACTCGTGCAGACCAAACTCGAACTGCATTTCCGCTAGTTCAGCTGGTGACGAATCTTTCAGTGCGACCCATACAAATGCATTAGGCAGGATGATATATTCGCTAATATCTGCAACAGGGATATCTGACAGCTTTTTGCCGTCTTGATAAGCGACGCAATTGATCAACATATATATTTAAGCAAAAGTTATACCTTTAGCAACAACGCGGGAATACCCTAACCAACCTCGTCGCCGGAAGTAAAAAAGAGGCAACACGGCGCTGGCAATCATAATTGCAACTGCTATAGGGTACCCAAATTTCCACCCAAGCTCAGGCATATTTTCGAAGTTCATCCCGTATATGCTTGCGACCAGTGTTGGCGGTAGAAAAGCAACCGACGCAACGGAAAATATTTTGATCGTCTTATTTTGATTGATGTTGATAAAACCAACAGTCGAATCCATCAAAAAATTTATTTTCTCGAACAAAAAAACAGTGTGACCATCAAGCGATTCAATGTCGCGCAGGATTTGCCTGGCCTCATCAAACTGCGAAGGATTCAATAATCTACCCCTCATCAGAAAACTTACAGCCCGTCGCGTATCCATCATGTTGCCACGTACTCGTCCGTTCAGGTCTTCCTCTTGTGCGATTGAGTTCAGTACTTCGGCTGCGGTTTCATCTGTAAGCTGGTGTTGGAGCACTGTCTGGCTGACGCTCTCTAGGTTTTGGTAGATTCCTTCTAAAGCATCTGCTGAGTATTCCGCATCAGTCGCGTACAGCTCAAGGAGGACATCCCTATAATCCGCTACCGATCCGGGCCGGGATCTAGCTCGCATCCGGACCAACCTAAAAACTGGCAAGTCTTCCGCATGTATTGAGAACAACATGTCTTCGGTGAGGACAAAAGCGACAGTAATAACACGGGATGGGCCCCCATCGTCCTCCAGCAGGAAATCGGTCCGCAAGTGAATGTGACCGTTTTCTGCTTCGTAGTAGCGGGCCGACGCTTCAATATCCTGGAGTTCGTCATGACTAGGCAACGTCACACCGTAGCGGTTTTCAACTATCGCTCGCTCATCGTCACTGGTGGCAACAAGATCAACCCAAACTGGGACGATGTCTTCCGAATGGTACTTCGATGCAGGGTATTGGCAGAGCCGACCATTCCGAAGGACAAAGGTATTTATCATGAAAAGCGCTGAAAGATCAGATCGACAGATTTGCAATCCTGCAGATTGTCGCACAGGCGGCCTTGTAATGTCTGCTTTGGGTCGGGAGCCGCCTGTCGCGACAGACAAGGCTTGGTCGATTTCGGCAGTCGCGATACCTTCGTTTAATCTATCAGTCGATCAAAAATGCTCAGGTATGTAAAGCGACACTGGAACGAGACCGGCGGTGACCAGCATGATGACTGGGGTACCTCTTGGTGGTACTTTGAAGTCGCAGAGGACAGCCTGCCGACTCGACAAGTCGAGCAGTACGAGTCCGGTGCGCTGCTGCACTACGATGCTAAACACGATGGAGACGCCTACGGCGGGCTTGCTTCGGAGCCGTTAGACCTATCCGATTTAGCGTACGTTGAAATCCTGGAAGAAGAATTTGAGCGGTGTGGGATCGCGCGACTAAGGCTACGCGCTGAACATTCTAGAAGCAAAGGGTAGCTAAGGGTCGGTTCCTACTCTTCGTGACAGTCTGCGATTTCTGACCCTTGACGACCTGCTATGCTGAGCTCAACGGCCGGGTTCGGCCAAAAGCGGACGCTATAGCAAGTCTTTGCCAAGGACGCATATGTCGACACATATGAAGCTGGTAATCGCCAACGTGCTGATGACCATCGGGGTAATTCCCTTGATGTTCTTTGTTGTATGGCTCGTCGGACTCCTGACCTGGACACCCGAGCATGGAGCGATCATCCCGATAATGGATCCAATAGGCATGATTGGCCCGTTCATCATGGGCTTCATCATGACGGCCGCAGTCGCAGGCACAAGTGCAGCTTGGTCATGGGATTTGGTGCGGGCAAACCCTCAAAACCGGTCGGGTGTAGCTTTAGCACTGCGGCTGATGACCGTAGCAGTACTGATCAGCCCATTCGCAGTGTTATTCCTATCGAGGTTTCTCTAATCGCATCAGCGTCTGCTTCGGGTCGAAAGCGGCCCCGTGCTAAGGATCAGTTTTGTACTTGCGGCGCGAATAGGGAGGCCGTCGTTTATCTTAAGACTGCTGGGCTCGAGCAAGAAGTAGAGCTTCGTATCCCTCCGGGTTTGTCTTTTTTAAACGATCCAGCGCCTCAACTGCTGCGTCGTAGTTGTCCTGCGCGAGATCGTCCTTAATTCTTTCGATCTTTTCGATTGCTTTGATCATGGACGCTAGTGTGTCAGCGGGAACGGGCTTCCCAGAGGCTAAGGCAAGAACAATTTCATTTAGCCAACCTATTTGTTTGCCGTAGCTGGCTACATCCTGTACGACTCGTTCTTCAATTGCCGCGTTGCCGGCAAAGGTGATGGTTGGAGAAAACCATGATGTAACGATTCGTTGAGTATTGCTTCCCAAGAGTGAAGGATTAAACATCCAGTAAGGGTTAAAGGTCATTTATAGTCCTGTTCTGTGTGCGGGCCAATAGCAGGGTTTGTAGATCGCTTAAAGCTACCGCGCAGTGTCACGGTCTGCAAGAGCCAGCAGGGTTACGCCGCGCTTTACATGTCTTCATAGACCAAACATTGCTGCCAGCGATGAGTGAGCATATTGCTCGTACCGGGGAAGCGTGCGTAGAGATGGCCATATATAGAGGCGGGTGGGGAAGTCAGCTACAGGGATGAGATAGATGCGCCCGACCCTCTCGTTGTCCTGAGTAGCACGCACCCATATCACAAAGTCGACGGTTGGTTTGTGTACTAGCGTGACCTTCCAGCAAGGGTGGCTTCGTTCGAACCGGCAGCGCGTACAGAGCAGACGCACGATGACCCCATTCAGGGTATAGGTCCGAAGGCTGAGCTTCTCGATCCTGGCTTGTGCCGCTGCAGCACACCGCTCCAGCTCAATCGCCATATCCCGGGTGATACAGCGCATGCGATACCTGGTGAGCGTGCTTCGGGACATGGTCGACCAGCTGAGGCCGGCAAGCCCTATTGCGGAGGTGATGCCGTTGAAACGAAAGGCATAGGACTTCACAGAAGGCCCGCCGCTGGAGTTGATCAGATCGAGGGTGACCTTGCCATGCTCGATGAAAATGTCTCTCAGTGCATCAAGCATTTCATCGTTCGTCCACGACTTGCGCCTACGTTTACGCTCGGCTCGCGCTTCCTCCAGCTTTTCCCGCGATATGATCGCCTCGAAGGCGTCCTCGACCTTCACCCAGGTCCCGGGTGCGTTTGCACGCCTTGAGCTTCTAAACCGCTGAGTGCTGCGGTTAAACGCGAGAGTCCCGGCATACTTGTCGTTCGTGAGGATTTGCTTGATATGGTATGCCGACCAGGGGCGACTAAGCCCGCTCTCGACACCTTCGTTGTTCAGGCGCCGCGCGATACCAGTATCAGTTAAGGACTCGAGCAGGTACATGTCGTAGATGCGATGTACTACCGCAACCTCATCGTCTGGACCGCGGGTGTAAGTGACGCGGTCGGTGGGCATGTTCTTACGCTCCCCGGGACTAAGTACGCCTTTGACCTGGCCGGCGGCAGAGATCGCGATGCGCCGCAGCCCATATCCGGCCACGCCACCTTGCTTGAACCCGGCTCCAGTGAGCCGACACTGAGCTTGGAAGACTTTTGTAGACAGCTCCCGACTGTATTCAGCTGCCATTGCCCGCTTGAGCCCTTTGAGTACCGCTGCCAGAGGAGACCCATCATTCGTGAATGGCTCTGCACAGTAGGCGATGGCGATGCCAGCTCTTCTGCAGGCGTACTCGTAGTAGGCGCTTTCATCAACGTCCTGGAAGCGGCCCCAGCGGCTTACATCGTAAACCAGGACAACATTGAAGTCTGCGCATCCTGACTGAATGTCGGTAAGGAGCTGCAGCAGTCCAGTTCGTCCATCCAGGGTGAGGCCGCTCCGTCCCTTGTCGCGATATATGCAAACGATCTGAAAGCCATGCGCAGCGGCATATTCTTGTAGGGCTGCTTCCTGGTGATCCGTCGAATAGTTCTGGTGCTCAGTGGAGGCCCGGACATACAGCGCTGCGCGATCGCTAAATGGCTTCAGCATGCGGCCTCCAAGTTCCCGGATTAGACTCTTCCAAACATCGCACCTATTGAATCGCACTTTAGCGCCGAGTGCTCGGCGAAGTTCGTCGTCTTTAGGTAGATTGCTTTCTGCTGTAAATTTCGAGTGGGGACCAGCAAATACTCGGCCGCGGGACACACGGCTGTGTTCATAAGCGCCATGATGATGAAGTCGAGTCCTGGCTCTGTAGTCAGCAGCCAGTTTGGTAGTCCGCGCCTGGGATTGCGACGCACCGATGCATCGACTCGCACCAGCAGGTTTCCATTCATCGATAGGACGAAAGGCTTGGACGTTCTTTCAACGATGGCGCCTCCTGCCTGAGCGTGTTGAATTACACAGTCGAGCAGCTCTTTCCGCGTCGCTAAGACCTTCTTTCTGGTATCGGCCGCTGCGAACGCTATGGTGCGCGGAAGACCGGCCGCAACATAGGCGCGTGGCAGAGAGCCGAACTCCTTGGCGAACATCTTCGTATCAGGCATCGTCGGGTCTGCCGCAATGATCTTGGTATTGATCATGCCGTGCTTGCCGTGGCAGGCTTGTAGAAGATCTATCAGCTCGGAAGGAGAGTATCTGTGAGTCCGTCGCGCACGCTCGGCTTGGGCTTGCTCGAATATTGCCGGCTCGATTATCGGATCGAGCGCTGCAGTGTTAACGACCCATTCATCGCGTACGTTGTGTCGGCACGGAGTGGAGAGCTTGCGTGATCTTCTGTTGTACGCCAGGGTGCCGCAGTACTTTACGTTGGTTAGCACCGACTTGAGCATATGCTGAGTCCACGGCCGGCCGAACTCACTTGGGATCTGCTCGCTGTTGAGGCGCCTTACGATGGTGCCCTCGCTGAGCCGTACGCGCAGATAAAGGTCGTAGATTCGACGCACGACAGCCACTTCCTCTGCCGGCCCCCACACGAGTATCACTCTGTCAGTAGCGACAACTTTCGATTCTCCGTACTGGAGAATCTCTCTTGGTGTACCGCACGCCTTGAGTGCCAGGCGCCTCAATCCATAGCCAGCGTGTCCACCTTGTTTGAAGCCCATCTCAACGAAGCGAGATTGGGCGATAAACACTTTGTCGGAAAGGTCGCGGCTGTATTCTGCGGCCATGACCCTCTTCATACTCTTCAGGAGTGAGGTATAGGGCCCGCAGTCCTCACCGAAGCGCTCTCCGCAGTAGACCACGTCGATGCCGGCACGGCGACAGGTGTGCTCATGATATGCCGCCTCATCAATATCCTGGAATCGCCCCCACCGGCTAATGTCGTAGACGATGATATGGCTGAAGTCAGGCTGATCCGACTGTACGTCCCGCATCAGACTCAACAGGCCGGCACGGCGCTTGATGTCGAGCCCGCTCTTGCCGTCGTCCACGTACTCCCGGACGATTTCCATCCCACGCGCATGAGCATACTCACTAATCTTCGCACGCTGATGATCTGTCGAGTAGTCCTGGCTCTCCGTTGACATTCGAACGTACATCACCGCCCGGTTGGCATTTTGCTGAGCCATGGGAGTCTCCAGTGTTGAGTAGTCTCAATACCCGGCACATCAACTGGAAGACTATATGAGGATGAGTAACGACGTCACACGGATGAGCGATGAGTTCAATGGTCCTAGCTACGGCACTCGAACTGGCGCGTCTGCACGGAGTGCGCTATGCCGCGTTCTATCTACTTGATTCCGGAATCGATGTAGAAGTAGCGGTGGACTTGCTCGGCAGTAGGGTAAGTGATCCTCCTCGTCCGAGAGCAAAGCAATGGGGCGGAAGTAAGTCGAGCTCAACAGCACATGGGCTTGATTTAGCGCAATCAGATGGTACTGGGAAGATCTTAGACTTATGAGAGAGAAGCCGACCCGAAACCATTCCCTATTGATAAACGCAGATTGATGAAGACTGTACTGGTTGTTGACTCGACTAAAGAGCGTGACATCTCATTGGATTTTGGGCTGGATAAGAGGCTCTATTTACGTGTCGCTGTCCACACTGCCAAGGCTGCTCGAACTGCAATCAATACTGTTCAGTTCGACATGGCTATCTTGGGCAACGTACTCGATGTGGACAACCCTTCAAGCTTTCTGAAAGAACTAAAGCAAGCTATACCCAAAGTACTTGCTTTCCACGAAACGATCAGTGCAGCAGGCGAAGCCATGGGCCACGCATACATAGCTGTTACCCGGAACAGTTGATGGCACCGAAAAAAGCAGAGCATTTGACTAGGCCTGCTCCCGCGCTAGAATGATTTAGCGGCCGCAACCTGGTTAGCTAGCTCAGTACTCGATGTGATACTCCGGCCTAAGGTCCGCTGCCGACCCATCGCAGACATCGATTACGAAAATCTGACAAGTTCCATGACATCGTCGGGTAAGCTGTGCTTTTTTACCAGTTTAGCTTGGCCATGGAAAACAGCTACCCTGAGACACTGCCGAAGCCGGCTCGCGCTTTCATTGATAACGCCTTGCAGGTTCTCCCTGCAGACCCAAGAATTCTTGCACTTGCAGCTGCTGGATCTTATCTCACCGGTAACATGGACCAGTTCTCTGATCTTGATTTGATCATAGTCACAGAACCGCAGTACCAAGAGGAAGTTTTGCGCGACCGTCTTGCAATAGCAAGAAAGCTTGGCGCCTACCTCGCTGGGTTCACTGGAGAGCATGTAGGGGACTCACGAGTACTCATCACTTTGTACGATTCCCCTTTGTTGCACGTCGACCTGAAGTTTGTCTCATTGGTAGATGCGCATGTACGAGTCGAAGAGCCTGCTCTGCTTTGGCAACGCGACGAGCGCGCGTCAGCTGCATTGACACATGGACTTGGCCCGTATCCGCAACCGAACATTCATTGGATAGATGACCGCTTTTGGATCTGGATTCACTACGGTGCATCGAAGATCGGACGGGGCGAAATTTTCGAAGCTATCGACATGATCAACTACATTCGCTCAACAGTTTTGGGGCCATTAGCCCTGCGGCGAGTCGGCGCAAGGCCTCAGGGAGTCCGCCGAATGGAGCTTGCCGACCCGGACTTCGCAATGGCCTTGCAGAAGACAATCCCGACATATTCAAAGGGCGACTGCCTTCGTGCACTTCGTGTCAGTGCCACTCTATACCAGCAGTTGCGTAAGGATTTTCCTAACCTGGTACGGAATTTAGACGTTGAGCAAGCGGTGTTTGCTCATATGGAAGAGATCGAAGACCTTGTTTGATGGGTGTGTCTGCTCTTGGCCGGAAGCAGGCAGATTGTAGCGCCCCTTTACAGCCGAAAGCGGCCCTTACTGAGAACCACTTTCGACCGTTCTGAGCAAGCAATCTCGCTAGCGGAAGTCAGACCTCGGTCTGTTCAGCGATTTCGAGTGCATCGTCAACTTCAATGCCGAGATACCGCACTGTGCTCTCTAGCTTAGTATGGCCGAGAAGCAGCTGTACAGCACGAAGATTTCTCGTGCGGCGGTAGATCAACGTTGCTTTCGTGCGTCGCATCGTATGGGTGCCGTACGCCGTTGGATCTAGACCGATGGATCTGACCCACTTGACGACAATACGTGCGTACTGACGAGTCGACAGGTGAAGAGTGTTCATCGATCTGCTTGGGAAGAGATGGTTGCTTGATGCGAGCTGACGGCTTGCGATCCAGCCCTGAAGTGCCTGACGAGTCTGCTCTGTAATTTCGAACTGAACAGGCCGATGGGTCTTCTGCTGCATGACAATCGCACGGTGAAATATGTTGCCACCTTGAGCGATGTCGTTGACCTTCAAACTGACCAAGTCGCAACCGCGGAGCTTGCTGTCGATCGCTAGATTAAACAGCGCAAGATCCCTTAAACGTTCTGCAAGCTGCAGTCGAATCCTAATCGCCCAGATTTCCTTCAGCTTCAAAGGAAGCTTCTGACCAATCAGGCGTCCTTTGTTCCATGGAACGCGCCGGCTAGCAGTGTCGCTACTTGTGTTCATGTTGACCTCCTCAGTGAGCAAGATCCGATTTTGATACGCTAGTTAGTCCAGGACGTTCCATTCGCAGTCAAGCCAGTTTGTGTCGCATAGTAGAATAAAGCAGTACTGGAAACATACACTAACTTTAAAGGATTTAATCAATGGCTAACATCGATCTGTCAGGCTACAACCTCAGCGAACTGAAGGGCCTTCAACACGACATTGAAAAGGAAATCAAGAGTCGCCAACACCAGGACTTGCAGAAGGCGCGCGAGCAGATCTTGGCGATTGCTCAAGAGGCTGGTGTATCGGTTCAAGAACTGCTAGCTACCAGCGACAAGAAGCTGAAACAAGGAAAAGGTAAAGGGCAAAAGGTCCAGGCACGCTACAAAAATCCAGAGAACAATACTCAAACATGGACTGGTCGCGGGCGCCAGCCAAAGTGGATTGCAGAAGGCATCGCTGGCGGAAAGTCGCTTGACGACTTCCGAATCTAAGAGCCGCATTGACCTCACTCCTACCGCTTAGGGTTGCGCGCTTTTACCCTGTTAAGTGTTGCGGAGCATCTCCCACTGTTCTAGGTGGGATGAGGTTCAGTACTTCCCAGATGACTACATTGCTGAAGTTGTGATCCTCGATGAATCGCATGGCATAAGAAGCCCGTGCGTCTTCCGTAACTGGACTGCAGCGACCAGCAACCTAGCGTTACGGTGGAGGTTGGGTTCAAGTTGAGTAGTCATCGGTCCATGATAAAGAGCCCGTCTGTCGCGACCATGACGTAGATCAATGCTGCATAAGGTTGGGGGCATGCGCATAGGAGCGCAAGTCGCTAAGGTCTGCACTCGGCTAGAAGCGGACATCCCTGATCCGCACCAAAAGGATTATTAATGCGTCAAGAAGACCCGGTAAGGGCGATTTTCTGGAACGAGTCGGTGGGACACTGTGTGAATCGCCACCACTACGCTAGATACTCCTGAGCCATAATTCTAGGCAAAAGGAATCAACATGAGTGGAAAACGGTACACGGAAGAATTCAAGATCGCGGCGGTCAAGCAGGTGACCGATCGTGGACACCCAGCGGCAGAGGTGGCCGAGCGACTTGGAGTAAGCGTTCATAGCATTTATGCCTGGACGAAGCATTACAGCCTCCCCGAAGAGGAGCGTAAGGCGCAGGACGCACAGGCCGATGAAGTACGGCGCCTGAAGGCTGAGCTCAAGCGCGTCACGGAGGAGCGTGACATCCTGCGAAAGGCCGCGGCGTACTTTGCCAAGACGTCAGGGTAAGGTACGCCTTCATTCATCAACACCAGGCGGTGTTTTCAGTTCAGCGCATGTGCAAGATGCTGAAGATCCATCCTAGCGGCTACTACGCCTGGCGCCGAAGTCCAGAAAGTCTGCGTGCAAAGGAAGACCGGCGTTTGCTTGGTCACATCAAGCAATCGTGGCTGGAGAGCGGCGCGGTCTACGGGTATCGCAAGGTCTTCTACGACTTGCAAGAACTCGGCGAACGGTGCGGCATCAATCGGGTTCATCGCTTGATGCGCAGCGAAGGGATTCGATCCCAAACCGGTTACTCCAAGCGTAGGTACAAGAACGGCGGCGCGCCTTCTGTCGTCGCGCCCAACCACTTGCGGCGTAACTTCGATGTGCTCGAGCCCAACAAAGTCTGGGTCACGGACATCACGTACCTGCGCACTTACGAAGGCTGGCTTTATCTGGCTGTAGTAATCGACTTGTTCTCACGCCAGGTCATCGGCTGGTCCATGAGTTCGCGCATCGACAAAGAATTGGCGATGAGTGCGTTATTGATGGCGGTGTGGCGTCGAAAACCGGCGACCGAAGTCTTGGTGCATTCCGATCAAGGAAGTCAATTCAGCAGTTACGACTGGCGTGACTTCCTTGCGTCGCACAACCTGGTGCAGAGCATGAGCAGACGTGGCAACTGCCACGATAATGCGGTGGCAGAGAGCTTTTTCCAGCTGCTGAAGCGAGAGCGGGTTCGCCGCAAGGTGTATGTAACGCGGGATGAGGCTAGACAGGATATCTTCGACTACATCGAGATGTTCTACAATCCGAAACGCCGTCACAGCTTCAATGAACGACTGTCTCCAGTCGAATTCGAAAAACGGCATTTCTTACGGCTGCAGAGTATCTAGCGAACTGGTGGCGATTCATGCGCTCGCACAAGCGTATGCCATCTGGTCTTGAAGGTACTGCGACGTCTCTTCCTCCCATGGGGCGATAGGTCTCAGCCCAAGTGCACTGAGACGACCAATCGGTATCTCACCCATCTTCGTCTCGAAGGTGTTTATTGATTTTCACGAGGCGGTCAGATCCTGATTGGAGCTAGCTTGCCCTCGAGTTGAGCCTCTAACTCATCAATTCGGTCCTGCAGTTGCAAGTTGACGGAGGCGATCGAAGCCAAGTCAGCGCGTAACTCTCGAAGTTCAGCTTTTTGGTCAGAGATCGTACGCTTTGCATCTACAAGCTCATCGTGCTTGGCATCCCGTTGCGCTCGTGTCGAGCGCCCCATCGTGGCGCGGATCTGCTCAGCAACGTCCGGGTAAACGTGGTGAATCAAGGATGGAGTGACGCCAGCCTCCTCCGCTACTGCCTTGATGCTCAGTCTCCTTCCGCTATCCATCACTCGCAGCAGTGAGCTCTGAAGCCGCTCTAGAGTCGCGGTCTTATCTCTTACTCGAGTGCTGGCCACCGATACCTTGGAGCTAGACGATGCAAGCTCATCCATTGGCACGCTCTGTAGACTTGTCATAGCGCCTCATCCAGGTTCTTTAGTTGTACGGGTACAGGCACGCCAAGTTCGTCCAGAACAGCTACGGAAGTCGCGATCTCGCGATCGGCGCGGCGTTGTACGACAGGTCCGCAGTCGGTAATGGTCGCCAGTTGCAAATTGCTGAGGTGAATATTCTGCCAAGTCGCGGCATGGCTCTCGTCAATGACACCCGCAGAGCAACTGGCGCAGCGAATCGCCTCGTAAATTCCCTCGCCGACGCAACCGGACTGCTCCGCGAGACACCATGAATGGCCTGTACTACGAATCGTGATGTGCTCAGCAGTGTGGCGTAACAGACTTTTACGGTCCTTAATTGCGATGGCGCGAGTCTGCATAATCTTACGACCTCCGCCGCCAGAAAGCGCCTGCTCAGGGTCGAACCAGCTTTCAAGCACTTCGGCTTGTGCGCTCACCATTTCTTCGTAGAATTCCTCGTACAAGGAAGCATCCTGCCGCGGGTTCGCTGCGTACAGCTGCGACATGCTGATGCTTGCGTGCTTTAGCTGCCACTTCACAAAAATAAGAGCTGTTCTGCCTAAGCTGGAATTCGCTACTGTCCAGGCAAACGTCTTACGACATTGGTGGTTATTAAGCTTCCAATTTACTCCAGCGTCCCTGGCTAACTGGATCAAAGCCGCACGGGACGACATATTAGTCATGACTTCGACTCGACTACGCTTGCCAGAACCATCCGCAGAGTACTGGCTGTGTCCAAGGAATAGGTTATCGATGCTGGCTCGTGCTACGGTTAAGCGCTGCAGGAGTTCGACGCGAGCCAAGCTCCCTCGAGTGATCGCGAGAGGGTCGTCTTCGGCCTTCCAAAGCTGCTGTTCTAACCAGGAAATTTCTTTAGCAAGCCGTGCTTGAAGGGGCTCGGCGTATTGTTGCAACACTCGGAGCGCCTCAATAGTCTCTGGCGGCACAAGGAAATCGACAACCCCCTTGCCCGTCTTGGACTCGGTGGTGGTAACCCAATGGTAAGTCACGCCATTGCGAACTTCGATTCGCCACGCATTGCTTTTGATAGCTACAGCTTCGCTATTTCTCATGCCGCTGGTGATCTGAACGAGGTATAGCACGGCATTCCTCACTCTCTTCGCTCGCTGTCCCTCAGGTGAGTGAAGCCCCTCCTTGCACCGAGCAAACACTGCTGCCGATTCGTTCACACACGCCTCGGCGTAGTTGAACAGGGTGCTTTGTATTGATGGCGGAATGACCGGTGTCTTGCCACGCCTGCCGGCTAGTTCTTCATCTCTGTCGTCAACGCCACACAAAACCCCCAAGTTCTTGCCTCCCCACGGATGGGTCGTTAGCGGATACAGAAGATCTGAGTTGCAGTCCCAGGCCACATCTACTAAGTTCATTCGCGACCGGATTGTAAGGGGTTCCAAAATGACCTTTAACTCGCTCACCAAATCGCTTAGGTAGATAGGGCGCACATCTTCGAAGCGACACACGCCCTTCGACGCAAGATACCTAAGTGTAAGGATTCCGGCGTGAACAGCTGTGCGAAGGGTACTGCCGCTCGGGCGCTTGGAATTCCCACGCCCTTTCTTCAGCCAAACATAGATCGCTGCTTTTGCGTCATTTACCAGCTCTTGTGGAAGGTCCTTGGGCCACTTGATATACCACGTTGATTTCTGATTATTCTGAGTCGTTCGTAGGCCGGTGAGGTCCCATATGTCATCGCCGAGCCTACTAACGACGTGCTCCCTGCCCTCGTCATCCACTACTGCAGAGACTACTACTCGATTACGTGTTAACTGGTCTAAAGACGCCAGCGTGACTGGCTGTGCCGCGAGCAGATCGTAGGCTCGCAGAGTACGATCAACCGGGAGACGAACTACACCACTAGTCACACCTGACTTGAGCGCAGAACTGGATTCTATGGTCGACTTCATGAAAGGACCCGACCAATCCTGGTGATGCTACGCTCAAGCTGGAACTTCCAGAATGGGTGTAGCGTGAGCTCAGCTTTCTTTCGCGCGTGCTTCACAAGACTGCTGTCGAAAGATTGCTCCGTGAACTGATCAATGAAGGGAATAGCTCGGCGATACAGGTCGATTAACCGCTGAACATGGACGCTCTCTCGGATATGTTCTAAGGATTTGTCTAGCCTGGAAAGTTCGTGTCGCGCGAAGATCTGGTAGCTGAACAAACGCCACAGTTCATCCTCCTCACCGACTACCGCAAATGAAGGGCAGAATAAGCACATCACAAACTGGTCGCAATAGTTGTTGCCGTCCTTGGGCGCATGTTCACCATACAAATTGTCCTTGCAGCTCGCAACGGGCGTTTTATCGGCGCTCTTGATCGGCTCCGCCCACGGAGAGCTACTCCCGCCCCGTAAACGTCCTGTGAATTCTTCGCCCAAAAAAACGGCGCCGTCGGCTTTAATCTGCTCGTCGACACGAAGATAATTTAGATCTGCGATGCGCGGTGAGTTGCCGAGCATTCGGGCTGTAGTGACTACATCTCCGTCAGAAATCCGAAACGCCTTTTTCCCGAAAGACTTACGCAACCGGCTGACATTTACCTGCAGCTGCTCACCATCATCTGCGAACAAGCCGCGCCGGTGCACCAATTGCTTAATTGACTCCTGCATCACGGAGTAGCTCAGGCACACAACCTGACCAAATTCCTGTGACCGGAGGGACCGATACAACCAAACCCGGTTTTGGAGTTGCTTCGGGGCCTCCGCAATCAAAGATTCAGTGTCAGCTAACGTAAGTTCAAGCACAGCTACAGCATCGGTCGGAATGAGGACCGGCTTCTCGACCTGACTTCCTCTCACGAGCGTGCGTTCTTGAATTTGGTTTCCGCGATGCTTGACCGTGCGGAGCCGCATTGTTCCTGGCAACAGGCCAGGACTCAATGAATCGCGCTTTATTTCGAGGAGAGGAATCGGGTTTATGCCGGTTCGCATGGCGACAATTAGGAACCGGTTCGCGATCGCCTCGGATGGATTAAGCTTTAAACGTCCATGATGCAGATCTGTCAGATCAGCCTTAATTGCCTTGGCTAAGCGTTGTAACTCGGCATCGCTGAATGCGCTGTACCCTCGCACAACCTTGTTACCATTTGGAAGCGCTCGGTCTGGGAAGAGGCGGCCCAACTCGGCCTTGACGGCGCCTCTAGCATGCATTTGCCTAACTACTGACTTAAGATTTTGGTAACGCATGCGGACAGTATCAGTGGTCCAGCCCAGCTTTAATGCTTGCTGCTGCAGCCATTCGATGTACGCGGTAATATGCAGAGGCACCAATTCTGACGGCCCTGCCACCAGAGGTTGCGGGTGCTCAGTAATGAACTCAAAAAACTTCCTCATCCCCTTCCCCACTGACGCAATGGTCGAACGTGATTTAGTGCCACTACGCAGCTGATCCCCAAGGCTCTCTAGGGTGCCCCAGACCCATGCATCGATACCACGCCCCATCCACTCCTCAAGGGCAAAAGTGTGTTGCAAATGAGTACGGTCGGAGTCACCGACGAAGTCGCTAAAAACCAACGTGGCTGTTCGTATACCCGGTGCCCCCATGGACAGCACAGGCGGCTCAAACGTCGCAGCTGAAATGTAATTTTTCTTTTTTGGCACTAGGAGCTTTCCAGTTGGACTTCCTGCGTATCAGCTTGGCTCAAGCGAACAGGACTTCATACTCGTCTGCAATCGATAGAACCGTTGCACCCGCCAGCTGCTCGATTTGGGCCAGATATACGGCCGTAGTCTGAACATTTTCATGGCCCAGCCTGTCGCGCAGGTAAAGGAGCGGTTCACCGGTGTAATCAGGATTCGCTCTAAGCCGGGCAAGCGTGTAAATCGCATAGGTGTGCCTTAGCATGAGAGCAGTTACCCGAAACCCGGCAAGGGCCGAAACTGTACGGAATGTTTCGGCGACCGCGTCTTTGCTAAATGACATGCCATGTGTCGTGAGAAGTAGAGATGCCCGATGTTGTTGCGAAGCTCCGTTAACGAGGCGATTCCTTTCATAGAGCGTGTAGCTGTATAGGTCGCTCATAAGGGAATACGGCACATCCACATCACGCGCCTTTCCAAACTTTGTGTGAATGTGGCGTGGATCCAATCGGAGTCGGATCATTCGATCTGGGGCGCAATCACGCCTTGTGGCTGGATTAAAGACGTAACGTAGTGGGAATGTTCGTGCCTCCACCGAGCGCAAGCCTACCCGTACCATCAACTCGAAGAGAAGACGGCGAGTGGGCGACAAAGGCAGCGCACGAACTATCCGTATTTGATCGGATGTTAAGAACTCCGGCATTGCCGTCCATTCTCGCAGCATGATATTAGGACGACCGACGGTCCGTTCACCTTCGTCCACGTGCATAAGGAGACGGTCGAACTGAGGCACTCGTACGTCTGCATAGTCGAAGGGCAGACGGTCGATCAATTCTCGCGTGTGCGCCCACTCGTAGAAGTCAACGATCAAACGCAACCTTCCATTAACGGTTTTAGCGCTTAACGTAAGTTCGCTTACTGACCAGTCACGGTATCTTGCGACAACGCTTTTGCCCAATTCGTAAACGGGCTCGTTCCAAGCTAAGCCGTTGGCATGCAAAAATCGCGCGAAGTCCCACAGACGTCTGCCATAGTCCTCCCACGTGATGGACGAAAGTTGAACACCGCGCCCCAGCAACTTCCAGATTAAGAACTGCTGAAAGGGCTGTACGGGATGCATGTCATCCGACAAGATGATGGGGAGTCCGGGCCGAGGTCGCCCCGCATACTCATACTCACTTGTGCTGAAAATTAAGCGCAAAACGTCATCCGATCGTGTCTTAAGGCAATGAGATGTCATGACGGACCTCATCAACCTAGGACCTTGGTTTCAGTACAGGTAAACGTACACGACGAAGCGCGGCAATGTCGGCTTGGCAAGATTTAGTTATACTAATCGCTCCGTCACGAACTCACAACTACCACCTCTCAGAACAGCTGATCGCCGCGATGAATCCCTGCCCTTGCGGCTGGCGTGGCCACCCGTCAGGAAAATGCCGCTGCACCCAGGACCTGGTCCAGCGCTACCAGGACCGCATCTCGGGGCCCCTGCTCGACCGCATCGACATCCAGCTGCAGGTGGCGGCGCTGCCGCCCGACAGCATGGCCGGGGAGGCCGACGGCGAAGCGAGCAGGACGATCGCGCAGCGTGTGGAGCAGGCGCATGCGCGCCAGCTGCAGCGCCAGGGCCAGGCCAACAGCCGCCTGGAAAGCGGCGCCGTCGACCGCCACTGCCAGCCCGATGCGGCGGGACGCCAGCTGCTGCATGCGGCGGCGCGGCACCTGCACTGGTCGGCGCGGGCCTATCACCGCGTGCTCAAGGTCGCGCGCACGATCGCCGACCTGGCGGGTGCACCGCACGTCGAGGCGGCGCACGTGGCCGAAGCGATCCAGTACCGGCGTGCCCTGCGCGAACAGTGACCGGTGCGCGCGCTTGCGAACTTCAATGCTCGATCCCGGACGCCTGCTCGCGCGCAGCGCGCTTGATGGCCTGCGGCGGCTGGCCATAGGCGCGCAGGAAAGCCCGGCGCATGCGCTCGGGATCGGAAAAGCCGGTTTCGCGCGCGACCACGTCGATCGAATGGTTGCTGCTCTCGATCATGGCGCGCGCGGCCTCCACCCGCAGCACTTCGACGGCCCGGGCGGGCGACTGCCCGGTCTCGAGCCGGAAGCTGCGGCTGAACTGGCGCGTGCTCAGGTTGGCGGCCCCCGCCAGCTCGTCCACCGACAAGGGCTTGCGCAGATGGCGCTTGGCATAGGACAGGGCTTGCTGGATGCGGTCCGACTTCGGTTCCAGCTCCAGCAGGGCGGAAAACTGCGACTGGCCGCCGCTGCGGCGGTGGTAGACGACCATCTGGCGCGCGATGTGCTTCGATGCGTCGCGTCCAAGGTCGCTCTCGACCATCGCCAGGCACAAATCGATGCAGGCGGTCATGCCGGCCGAGGTCCAGATGCGGCCGTCGTTGATGAAGATGCGGTCTTCCTCGACCCGGGTTTTCGGATAGGCGCGCTGCAGGTCGCGCGCCAGGGCCCAGTGCGTGGTGGCGCGGCGGCCATCGAGGAGGCCAGCCTCGGCCAGGATGAAGGCGCCGGTGCAGATGCTGGCCGTGCGCCGCGAGCGCTTGCTGGCTTCACGCAGGAAGGCCAGGAAGCCGGGCGTGGAGTGCAAGCCCAGCGGCTGCATGGTGCCGCCGACGATCAGGGTGTCGTAGTCGTGCCGCTCGGCCGCCTCGGTGAACACGCCCACGCCCGAGGAACTGGCCAGGACACCGCCTTGCTCGGACAGCATCGTCAACTCGTAATGCGGCCCCGAATCCATGTTGTTGGCGATCTCGAAGACGGTGGCCGCCATCAGATCGAGCGCCTGGAAGCCCGGCGGGAACAGGAAGCCGATTCTGCGTTTCATGGTGTGCCCTGGTGAATGGATGCCACGAAGATCATACGACAAGAGGGAAACCAGGAAAGCCCACCTCCTCCGTTTAGGAGAGGCCACCGCGGACCCAGCCGGCGGCGGGGATCGCCCGGCGGCCGCAGTACTGTTACCATCCTGCCATGCGAATTCCCCCCTTCTTTCGGGCCGCCCAGGTGCTGGCCCTGGCGACCCTGCTGGCCGCCTGTAACCCTACCTACAACTGGCGCGAGGTTCCCAGCCAGGACGGCGCCTACACGGTGCTGTTCCCGGCCAAGCCCTCGTCCTTCACGCGCAGCGTCGACCTGAACGGCTTGCGGGTGGACATGACCATGACCGCGGCCGAGGTCGAAGGCGTGACCTTCGCCGTCGGTTCCGGCACCGCGCCGGATGCCGCTGCGGCCCAGGCGGCGCTGCCCGCCATGCGCCAGGCGCTGCTGCGCAATATCGGCGCCAAGGAGGATGCCGCCGTCGCCGACGACAAGGGCCGCCTCGGGGTCGACGCCACCGGCACCGGCAATGGCCAGCCGGTCAGGCTGGTCGGCCGCTTCGAGGCGCGCGGCGTCCGCTTCTACCAGGTGATCGTGCTGGGCAAGCGCAGCGCGGTGGAGCCTGAACAGGCGGAGCAGTTCCTGACTTCCTTCACGCCGCAGTGATGGCCGAGACCGTCCCCGCCCTGCGCCTGGCCGGCCTGCGCAAGCACTTCGGCCGCCCAGCCGTGGACGGGCTGGACCTGCAGGTCAGGCGCGGCGAACTGTACGCCCTGCTCGGCCCCAACGGGGCCGGCAAGACGACCACCCTGCGCATGGTGACCGGCCTGCTGGCGCCGGATGCGGGGCGCATCGAGGTGCTCGGCACCGATCTCGCGGCGGCGCCGGCCGCCGCCAAGATGAAGATGGCGTATCTGCCGGACGAGCCGATGTTGTACGGGAAGCTGAAACCCACCGAATACCTGGAGTTCGTGGCCGGCCTGTGGGGCGTGCGTTCCGAGGACGCCGAGCCGCGTGCCCGCGCCCTGCTCGACTGGCTCGACCTGGCCCCGCATGCGCACGAGCTGACCGAAGGCTTCTCGCGCGGGATGAAGCAGAAGCTTGCGCTCGCCGGCGCCCTGATCCACGACCCGGAACTGCTGATCCTGGACGAGCCGCTCACCGGGCTGGATGCGGCGGCGGCGCGCCAGGTCAAGGACCTGCTGCTCTCGCATGTGGCGAAAGGCGGCACCGTGATCCTGACCACCCACATCCTGGAAGTGGCGGAGCGCCTGGCCCAGCGCATCGGCATCATCCGGCAGGGCCGCCTGATCGCCGAGGGTACACTGGACGAGCTGCGGGCCCGCACCCAGGGCGGCAGCCTGGAAGACGTGTTCCTGGCGCTGACCGGGCGGCCATGAGGGCCGCGCCCGGAAGCGTGCGCTGGCTGATGGCGCACGAGCTGCGCCTGGCCTGGTTCAACGCCGGAGCCTCATCGGGCACCCCAAGCGGTCGGCGTCCGGGCGGCGCCGCCATCGCGCTGCTCGCCGGCGGCTGGGTCCTGCTGCACCTGGCCGCCTGGTTCACCTTGCGCCGGCTGGAAGGCTTCGACCGGACCGCATTGCCGCTCCTGGCGGCCATCAGCGTGGTGATGCTCGTGGGTGCGACCGCCATGCTGTCGTCGAGCCTGAAAGCGAGCGTGCTGGCACTGTTCGAGCGCGGCGACCTCGACCTGCTGCTGTCGTCGCCGCTGCCCTCGCACAGCACCTTCACCGTGCGCCTGGGGGCCATCGCGGCCGGCACGGCCTCGGTCTACTATTTTCTGCTGGCGCCGTTCGCGCATGCCGGCCTGCTGCTCGGACAGCCTGCGTGGCTGGGGCTCTACCCCGCCGTGATCGGCCTGCCGGTGCTGTGTGCCTGTGCGGGCATGCTGATGACCCTGGCCCTGGTGCGCATGCTCGGCGCCCGCCGCACGCGCGTTGTCGGGCAAGTGCTGGGCGCGCTGGCCGGGGCCTCCGTCTTCATCGTTTCCCAGCTCTACATGCAAACCTCGCAGGTCCGGCGGCGCGACGCGGAGGCGGCCCTGCTGGCGCGCCTGGGGCGGGACGACAGCCTGGGCGCGGACAGCGCACTGTGGCTGCCCGCGCGGGCGGTGCTGGGCGACCCGCTGCCTGCCCTCGGCCTGCTGGCGCTCGCGGGCCTGGCCTTCCTCGGGACCGCCCGCTATACGCATCGCTTCTTCGTGCAAGGCCTGCAGCAGTCGGTCTCCGAGCTGCGGGCCAGTCCTGCCGGCACGACAGGGCCGCACTTTCGCTTCGGACGCAGCGTGTTCGACACCATCGTCATCAAGGAATGGCGCTTGATCTTGCGCGATCCCCACCTGATCTCGCAGGTGCTGCTGCAACTGCTCTACCTCCTGCCCTTGTGCTTTGTCGTTTTCTCGCGGTCAGCCCTGCAGCTGCCGGCCGTCGCCGCCGGCCTGGCGCTGCTGTGCGGTTCCCTGGCCGGGTCGTTGGCCTGGATCGTCATCTCGGCCGAAGACGTCCCCGACCTGTTGCGTACCGCACCGGCGGCTGGACGCACCGTGCGGCTTGCCAAACTGGCGGCGGTCGTCGCGCCGCCGCTGGCCGTGGTGGCCCTGCCGCTGGCTTGGCTGCTCATCCACGCACCAGCCGCGGGAATACTCGCCTGCCTCGCCGTCGTGGGATCGGTCTGGAGCGCGGCACTGGTCGTGCTGTGGTGCGGACGCCCAGGGCTGCGCAGCAGTTTCAAGGGACGCGGCAAGGCCAACTTCCTGAGCAATTTTCTCGAGATGTCGGGCAGCCTGTGCTGGGGAGCGCTGGGCGGCTTGCTGGTGGCGGCACACGCTGCTTCCGGATCCAGCTCCCTGATTCTCGGAGCGATAGGCGCCCTCGCCGGCGCCGTGCTTGTCTTGCTGGCGGCCTGGTTATCGCGGAACCGGCAGGGAGAAGCATGGTGAGCGTGCGCGGGATGACCCCGTTTTGAAGACGTGTTATCGTTTAGGCACTAACTGAATCACGGGACTGTCATGTTGATCAAATTTAAATGCAAATCGTATCCAGAGGTCCTGATGTACCAGGAACATGCCAAGCGCATCCTCGATATGCTGCACAAGGATCCGGAACGCGGGGTGATCACCGCTGAAGAAGCGCCTCGTGCCGTCCAGCTGATCGAAGGCGAGGTCGAGGAAAGCCGCAAGCATCAGGTGACGGACCAGGTGGCCCAGGATGTCCTGGCCCACGGGGAGGAAGAGGACAAGGAACACGAGACGATCGAGGTCGTCAGCTTCCCGACCCGCGTCTACCCGCTCCTGGAGATGCTGCGCTCGGCGCGGGACAACCGTACCGATGTGCTGTGGGGTGTTTGAGCACCTCTCGCGGATATTGATCGCGGTACTGGCAAGCCCGTTCGGGTGACGGAAGGGTTTTGTGTGTGCGCTTGCAAGACAAACAGCCCCGTGGCGTGAGCGACGGGGCTGTTTGTCTTGGTGCTTGAGGAACAGGCGGCGCTGAGTGGCCTGCCTTGCTGCCGCTGCTCGGGTTCTGCGAGCGCTGATTGAACTGGGATCCCCGCCAA